>CAUTVM010000114.1:0-2671 GCA_963541855.1 uncultured Erysipelotrichaceae bacterium | reverse complement strand
ATATAGCAAAGCGTGATGTTCTTCCGGATCCGATCTATAACTCCAAGCTCATCACCAAGCTGATCAATCGTATTATGATTGACGGCAAGCGCGGAACGGCGCAGACCATTCTGTATGATTCCTTTAATCTCATTGAAGATAAGACGAAACAAAATCCGATGGAGGTATTTGAAAAGGCGTTAGGCAATGTCATGCCTTCTTTGGAACTTAAAGTTCGCCGGGTAGGCGGGGCAAACTATCAGGTGCCGGTTGAAGTGTCGGCCGAGCGGAAATTGACGCTGGGATTGCGCTGGCTGGTCAGCTATGCGCGCTTGCGTCATGAGGCAACGATGGAACAGCGTCTGGCCGGTGAGATCATGGATGCGGCAAATGGTACCGGCGCATCGGTCAAGAAGAAAGAAGACACACATAAGATGGCGGAGGCAAATAAGGCTTTTGCGCATTTCCGCTGGTAATTTCAGGGAAAGGATGACAAGCAATGTCTAGAGAATTTCCAATCAATAAAATACGCAATATCGGCATCATGGCACATATTGACGCCGGTAAGACGACAACGACAGAACGCATCCTCTATTACACCGGAAAAATCTATAAGATCGGGGAAACGCATGATGGCGCTTCGCAGATGGACTGGATGGATCAGGAGCGGGAGCGCGGAATTACGATTACATCCGCGGCGACAACCGCGCACTGGCAGGATTGTCAGATCAATATTATTGATACGCCGGGGCACGTTGACTTTACGGCGGAAGTGGAACGCTCTTTGCGTGTATTGGATGGTGCGGTAACGGTTCTTGATTCCAAAGCGGGTGTTGAACCGCAAACGGAAACAGTCTGGCGTCAGGCGACAGATTATCGAGTTCCGCGTATTGTCTTTTCCAATAAGATGGACGCGACCGGAGCGGACTTTGACATGTCGGTAAACTCAATTGGTGAAAAGCTCGGCGCCAAGGCGGCGGCGATTCAAATGCCGGTCGGCAAGGAACAAAGCTTCCGCGGGATTATTGATCTGGTCACGATGAAGCAGGAAATGTATGAAAATGATCTGGGGACCGATATTCATACGGAAGAAATTGAAGCGCAGTTTCTGGATGAGGCGAAGGCAAAGCATCAGGCGATGCTGGAAGCGATTGCCGATTATGATGACGATGTGATGATGAAGGTTCTGGAGGGAGAAGAACCGACCGTTGAGGAAATTAAGCGGGCGATCCGTGCCGGAGTTTTGACGTCGGAGTTTTTCCCGGTTCTGTGCGGGTCCGCTTATAAAAACAAAGGCGTTCAGCTGTTGCTGGATGCGGTTGTAGATTATCTGCCGTCGCCGTTGGATATCGGTGCCGTTAAGGGCCATCTGGAAGATGGAACGGAAGCGGTGCGCGAACCGTCCGATGATGAACCTTTCTCCGCATTGGCATTCAAGATCGCAACGGATCCCTTTGTCGGCCGCCTGACTTATTTCCGCGTTTATTCCGGGCACGCATCGGCAGGTTCATATGTATTGAATGCGACCAAAGATAAGCGTGAACGTCTGGGTCGTCTGGTGCGCATGCATGCAAATCATCGTGCCGATATCACAGACGTTTATACAGGGGATATCGCCGGCGCGGTCGGTCTGAAATATACGACGACGTCGGATACGCTTTGTGATGAGGCACATCCGATCGAGTTGATGCAGATGGTGTTTCCGGAGCCGGTCATTCAAATGTCGGTTGAACCGAAAACAAAGGCCGATTCGCAGAAGATGGACAATGCGTTGCAGAAGCTGGCGGAAGAAGATCCGACCTTCAAGTGCTATACGGATGAGGAAACGGGGCAGACGATTATCGCCGGTGTCGGTGAACTGCAGCTGGATATTCTCATGGATCGTATGCGGCGTGAATTTAAGGTTGAAGCTACAGCCGGCAAACCGCAGGTCGCTTATCGGGAGACTATCACGAAAGAAGCGGAAGTGGAAGGCAAGTTTGTTCGGCAGACGGGCGGTCATGGACAGTATGGTGACGTCTGGATTCGCTTTATTCCGAATCCCGGTGAAGGCTTTGTATTTGAGGATGTCACGGTGGGCGGTTCCGTTCCGAAGGAATTTATCAAGCCGACGCAGCAGGGTCTTGAAGATGCATTAGGCAACGGCTTAACGGCCGGTTACCCGGTTGTGGATATCAAGGCACAGCTGTTTGACGGTTCTTATCATGAAGTCGACTCATCGGAGCAGGCATATAAGATTGCGGCGTCGTTGGCGTTGCGTGAGGCGGCAAAGAAATGCGATCCGGTTATTCTGGAGCCGATCATGCGTGTTGACGTTACTGCACCGGCGGAATATCTGGGTTCGGTTATGGGAGATTTAGTCAAGCGCAGAGGACAGATTTCCAATCAGGAGGAAACTGGCAACGCAATCAAGATTGAAAGCTTTGTACCGTTAGCGGAAATGTTCGGTTATGTTACGGATTTGCGTTCGATTACCCAAGGGCGCGGAACGTATATCATGCAGACGGATCATTATGAGCAGGTACCGGCAAGTATTGCGAAAGAAATTCGCGAAAAGGTCAATGCGGAAAAGGCGTAAAACCCTTTCCGCACATGCATTGAGCATTGCAAACATGAACCGGATATCATAAAATGAATTCGGTCTAAACTAGAATATATTCCAGGAGGATAAAAACATTATGGCTAAGGAACA
>CAUTVM010000113.1:0-2767 GCA_963541855.1 uncultured Erysipelotrichaceae bacterium | reverse complement strand
GACCAGAACATACCGGCCCCCGCCCAGAAATTTAGGAATGAAAAAAGAAGATACAGCGGGCAGGAAGACAAGGGTAATCCCCGAAACAACGCCGCCCAGCGACAAAGGCAATGTCACCTTGCGAAAGGTTACCGCACTATCTGCTCCCAAATCATGCGCCGCCGTGATCAATGCCGGATCAATTTTAGATAAAGCGGTATATATCTGCAAAATCATAAAGGGCAGAAAATTGTAAATCATACCGATATAAACTTTCACTTCGCTGGCCATGTGTACATGTCCCAACAGGCCGCGCCATGCATAGGTGCGCACAAGCATATTGATCCACATCGGCAAGGTCATCAACAATACCAATACGCGCTGATGATGCAGAGAATGACGTGCCATGACATAGGCTGTCGGATAACCTAAAAAAATGCAGACCAGCGTCGTAATCAGCGCCATCTTCAACGAGCGCCATAAAACGGTCGGAAAAACCGGATCCGAAAAGAAACGTGAAAAATTATCCAACGTAAATTGTAACGTCAGCGTGCTGTTGCCCTCTTTAGTAAAAGCATAAAGCACAATCATGACCATCGGCAAAACAATCATGATACCTGCCCAAATCAGGTATGGATATACCATCTTCGCAAAAGACTTCATCGCCTCACCTCATCTTCCGCATAACATGCAGGTCATCCGGCCGCCAGGATAAACCGATTCGCTGCCCTTCGTCCAGCCGCCGCGTCGTTTCAATTTTCAGCTCCCGGCCTTGCGTACTGAAGGTAACCGGATAATCTCCCGGCACGATATGTTCATCATCAAAATCATATTTAACATCCCAGATTTCAACGCGGCTGTTGTCTTCCAGATCCCATGCATAGGCATCCGCCCAACGGATCAGATCGGTATCCAACGCTACACTTTCTTTAATTTCATCAACCGAGCGATAAAAATCAAAGGCCTGAATTGATTCTTCATTAGACATATCTTCCACCGCAGCCGGCTTTACAACGACAATGTTGATTTCAATCCGCGTACCCGCTTCGGTACCAAATGTACACCGATATGTTCCGGTCTTAGGCTGCACATCATATTTGATTTCGGTCAATGAAACATTTTCTTCCTCTTCATCTGTTTTCCACGCTTGCGCATTGGCGCGTGCGACGACCTCCGCATCCGTTAAAGCGGCAACATCTTCCACGTCCATCAGAAAAGAAGTCGCCGAAATTTTTTCATGTGCGGCCTCATTGGTAACATCACGCTCTCCTGTCACATGCATGATGACCGTCTTCGAAGTTCCGGAAGAAGTCTCCGCGATCACTTCATAATGAACACCCTTAAATAAAGAAGACTTTACTTCCCCGTTCAGCAATCCTTTGTTTCGGGCGACAATGGAAATATCCTCCGGACGTAACATGAGATCAACTTCTTCATTTTTACCAAATCCGTAATCTACACATTCATATTCCTTATCATCAAACGTAACCAGACGATCTTCCTTCATGATGGCGTCGATAATATTAGAATCACCGATAAAACGTGCACAATATGCGTTGATCGGTTCATTATAAATTTCCGTCGGGGTGCCGACCTGTTCGATCATGCCGTCTTTCATAACCACAATCTTATCCGACATCGTCAAAGCTTCTTCCTGATCATGTGTAACAAAGATAAATGTGATGCCGACTTCCCGTTGAATCTCTTTGAGTTCCAGCTGCATTTCCTTACGCAGATTTTTATCCAGTGCGCTTAAAGATTCGTCCAAAAGAAGAACGCGCGGTTCATTGACCAAGGCGCGGGCAATGGCAACCCGCTGTTGTTGACCGCCGGACATCAGCCCGATATTACGATGTTCAAAACCTTCCAGTCCCACCAGCGATAACATGCGCATGACTTTTTGCTTGATGATATCTTTCGGCTCCTTTTTTACATTTAAGCCAAAAGCGATATTCTCATAAACATCCAGATGCGGAAATAGTGCATAGTGCTGAAAAACGGTATTGACGTCTCGTTTATAGGCCGGCACATGTGCAATATCTTCACCATCCATGATAACGCGTCCCTGGTCGGCGGAAAGAAAGCCGGCGATGATACGTAAAAGCGTAGTCTTTCCGCATCCTGAGGGACCAAGCAAAGTTACAAATTCATTTTCCTGAATATCCAGTGAAATTCCTTTCAGGATAACCTGTCCATCAAATTCCTTTACAACATTTTCAAGCTGAATGAACTTCTTTGCCATATCCCCCCCTATCCCAAGCAGAGATTATTATATGCGATACGTTTCCAAAAATGACATGTAAACATTCTGCCTTGCGCACTCATGAAGCTGGCGATTGAAGCTTCTTCGCTTATAAACATCAACCGCCAGAATCCGGCGCCGAAATAAAGCCAGCGTATTCTTGCTTGAAGTCATTTTTACATGACATTCCGTCCTTTTAAAACATGCTCCCATTATATCGTGGATATCCGTTTATTCCGAAGTTTTATTGTCATCCGGATCTATAAAGCCCCGCTCCAATCTTTCAAGAGCGAGGCTTTAAACGTGAAACAATTTTTTACATGTATCCTTTTATTGCATTTCCTGTACAGCATTTTCTGCCGCGATACGGCCGGCTGTCATATACATTCCCAAAGAGAAGCCGCCAAAATACCATTCGCCAAATAATTGCGCCGTTGCCGTTTCCCCGGCCGCATATACGCCCTCTAAAATAGAACCATCCTCTTTCAGAACATGCTGCTGCATATCGACCAGTGCACCGCCGATCGTTCCCCATGAACCTTCCCG
>CAUTVM010000112.1:0-2876 GCA_963541855.1 uncultured Erysipelotrichaceae bacterium | reverse complement strand
GTATCCGGCATGGAAGCCAGAAGGCCCCATGTATACGGATGGCGGGGATCATAAAACACTTCGTTGACGGAACCTTTTTCAACGATGCGTCCGGCATACATGACGTCCACATAGTCCGCCACCTTGGCAACAACGCCCAAATCGTGGGTAATATAGATGATGGACATGTTCTTTTTCTTTTGCAGTTCCTTGATCAGTTCCAGTATTTTTGCCTGAATCGTCACATCCAGCGCCGTCGTCGGCTCGTCGCAAATCAGAATTTCCGGATCGCAAGCCAACGCAATCGCAATTACAACGCGTTGTCGCATACCGCCGGAAAGCTGATGCGGATATTCACCGAAGCATTGGCGGGGATTTTCAATGCCGACTTCCTCAAGTAATTGTAATGTTTTGGCTTTTGCCTGCTCTTTTTGAAGATGCTCATGCACCAGCATCGGTTCCATAATCTGGCGGCCGATCGTCATGGTCGGATCCAATGAGGTCATGGGATCTTGAAATACCATGGCAATATGACGGCCCGAAAAGCGATTGCGTATCTCCTTCTGCGTCATTCCGGTCATATCAACCGTCCGGCTTATTCCCGATTCGTCCGTATATGTATAGTCGATACGGCCGCTTTCAATATGGCCGTTGGCATCGAGAATGCCCATGATTGTCTTGACGGTGACCGACTTTCCCGAGCCGGATTCGCCGACAATGGCAATCGTTTCCCCTTCGTACAAATCCATGCGAATGCCACGGATGGCATGCACCGTTCCGGCAGAAGTTTCAAAGGCGATATTCAGATCACGGATCGACAATACACGATCTTCTTTACTTCTTTTTTCACTCATCTGTATTCCCTCCTTATTGCCGCTGCTTAGGGTCAAACGCATCGCGAATACCATCCGCAAATAAATTGAAACTCAAAACCAGCAAGGTCAATACCATAATCGGAAAGACGATCATATAAGGATAGACCGTAAAGGATTTATATCCTTCGGCAATCAAAGAACCCAGCGAAGCTTGCGGAGCCGGAATACCAAGACCGATAAAGCTCAAAAATGCTTCCGTGAAAATGGCATTGGGAATGGAAAACATGGACATGACGATGATCTGCCCGAAAATATTCGGCATGATACCCTTGAACAGTATTTCCATATCGGCCGCTCCTAATGTACGCGAAGCAAGAATAAATTCACTTTCCTTTAAACGCAATACTTCCGCGCGGGCGATGCGCGACATACCGATCCATCCGGTAATCATCAAGGCAAAGACAATGCTCCAGATGCCGCGCGGTAAAACCAGCTGCAGCAAGGTCACGATAACCAGCGTCGGTATGCCGTTGAGAATTTCAGCCAGCCGTTGTAAAACCATATCGACCTTTCCGCCAAAATAGCCGGATATCAAACCATATGTCATGCCGATACACACGTCAATCAAAACGGCCGCAAAAGCAACGAGCAATGAAATGCGCGTACCCTGCCATACGCGGGTAAAAATATCCCGCCCCTGCGTATCCGTTCCAAACCAGAAGGCCACATTCGTAAATCCTTTTTTAGCATATACATCAACGCCTTTGTAAAAGCCGTTGAATCCAAGCCATTGCAGGCCCGGAATTTTCGGCGGAAGATTTTGATATTGAATCTGAATTTCCTTATAGGAATAGCCGGAAATCATCGGCCCGACCAGCGCCATAAACAGAATAAAAATAATGATGATCATCCCGATGAGAGCACCTTTATTTTTGCGAAAATTCGTCCAGACATCCTCCAGATAAGAAGTGGATATATAGACGTTGTCTTTTAATGTCCTTCCTTCTTGGGCAAAGACAAAATCCGACGCGTCATAATCATTTTCCATGATTGGAACATTTCTTCTGCCCTGTGTCATCATGCGCCCTCCTTTGCGACACGGATGCGCGGATCTATCAGCCCATACAGGATATCTACAGCCAGCATCATCAGAATATACATGGCGGAATAGACAAAAGCACAGGCGATGACAACGTTATAATCGTTATTCTGTATGGCGTTAACCATCAACATACCGATTCCCGGAACACCAAATACCTTTTCCACCACCATGGAGCCGGTCAACAGGTTAATCATCAGCGGCCCCATAACCGTAATCACCGGAATCAATGTATTCCGTAATGCATGATGAAAGATCACCCGCCTGTCATTGACGCCTTTGGCCTGCACAAGGCGAATATATTCCGTTCCCAATACGTCAATCATCTCCGAGCGGGTAAAGCGGGAAATGGTCGCAATCGGAAACACCGCCAAAGCCATAATCGGCAAAATGGAAGATGCATAGGCTTGTGAAGCATTATATAGAATCGGTGTCCAGCGCAGTTTAAAGCCGATCCAATATGCCAGTAATAAAGCGAAAACATAGGAAGGTACGGAAACGCCGACAATAGCCAATATGGAACAAAGCGTATCCAGCCATTGATTGTGATGCAATGCCGAAGCAACTCCCAGCAGCAAGCCAAAAACGGTTCCTATCAGCATAGCCTTGGCACCGATCTGAATGGATAATGCCAATGGGCCTTTCAGCAGTTCACTGACGGCCTGATTTTTATTGAGTACATAGGAAACGCCCAGATCTCCATGTATCATATTGACCAAATATTTTCCGAAACGGATCGGAAATGGCTGATCCAGTCCATACTTTGTATACAGCAGTAAGCGTTGTGCTTCGGTCAGCTTTTCATCATTAAATGGTGATCCCGGCATTTTATCCAGCATGATGAACAGGACAAACAAGATCACCAATAAGGTTGCCAGAGAAATTAAAAGCCGTCTGAGAATATATTTTGACATGCTTTCCCCTTTCTATAACAGAAAGGCGGCTTGGCCGCCTGTCCTGTTCAGTCCGCTTTTTTCATATGT
>CAUTVM010000111.1:0-3073 GCA_963541855.1 uncultured Erysipelotrichaceae bacterium | reverse complement strand
TTTTGAACGAAAAGTGCTATAATTTAACAAGATTTTTCATCTGTTATAGCATGCTAAAAGCCGAGCTTATTTGTCAGCCCGGCTTATTTTGAAACGTCTGTTTTAACGCTGTATCAATTACTTGACGTTAGCAAAGCACTTGATTGTACGAACCATCTGCGACGTATAAGAACTCTCATTATCATACCAGGAAACCGTCTGCACTTCGTAGGTATCTTCATCAAGCTTGAGAACCATGGTCTGCGTCGCATCAAAGATAGAGCCATGTGTTTCATCAACGATATCGCTGGAAACAATCTCCTCCGTATTGTATCCGAAGGATTCAGATTCCGCCGCCTTCATCGCCGCATTTACCTTTTCAGCCGTCAGATCATGCGCCTTGACAACCGAGAACAGCAAAGTCGTTGACCCCGTAGGAACCGGAACGCGCTGTGCCGCACCGATCAGCTTACCGTCAAGCTCCGGCAGAACAAGGCCGATCGCCTTTGCCGCACCGGATGAAGCCGGAACAATGTTGCAAGCTCCCGCTCTTGAACGACGCAGGTTGCCCTTTCTTTGCGGGCCGTCCAGAATCATCTGATCTCCTGTATAAGCATGAACCGTGCACATGATACCGCCCTGAATCGGGAAATTATCATTTAAAGCTTTCGCCATCGGAGCCAGACAGTTGGTTGTGCAGGAAGCCGCCGAAATAATCTGATCCTCTTTTGTCAGTTCCTTTTCATTGACACTGTAAACAATTGTCTTTAAATCCTTTCCGGCAGGCGCGGAAATAACAACTTTCTTCGCTCCGGCCTTAATATGTGCCATCGACTTTTCTTTAGAAGTATAGAAGCCCGTGCACTCCAGAACGACATCGACATTCAATGCACCCCATGGCGCATTGACCGCATCCTTTTCCGCATAAATCTTGATATCCTTGCCGTCAACCGTCAAAATACCGCTTTCATCATTTGCCGCAATCTCATGATTCCACTTGCCGTGCGTGGTGTCATGTTTCAAAAGATAAGCAAGCATTGAAGGCGTCGTAAGATCGTTGATGGCAACGACTTCATATCCCTCAGAAACAAACATCTGTCTGAACGCAAGACGACCGATACGACCAAATCCGTTAATCGCAACTCTTACATCTGTCATGGCTATGACCTCCTCTATGTTGCACGTCTATTATACGGCATTGACAAAGGGCGTTCAATCCGTGCAGCATGCGGCCGCTATGAATAATACATTGAGAAATGACCTGAACTCTATCACACTTGTTTTTACAGCGACGAATAAGCCGATGAAGGCAAACAGAAAAACAATTGATACCTTCCTGCACATCCTGAGTGAAGGGAAAGATTTCCGCCAGGAAGGCAAGACAGTATACAAGCTGGAGAATCTTCTTTTCATTTGTTTCTGGCTTTCCCTGAAAGGGTGAATTCACATCATTCAAGCATATCGCAGATTATGTTCAGGTAAAGCAGAACCGGTTTATCCGGAGGAAGCTGATTGAGAGGGGAAAGATCAGTCACGCAATATCAACGTGTTCAATATCTACAATGTGTTAAACGGATTGTGTCTTTCCTCCACCCCTTTAGCGGATAAAGATTCTGAAATTAAGGAATTCCAAAGGCTTCTTCCAAAGTTCAGATTAGAAAACTGCATTGTCACAGCGGATGCACTGCACTGTCAAAGGCAACCAGCAGGAGCTAAGAGATGATATTGCAAGGAAGATCGGTGAAATCAAAAAAACCGGAGATCATTGAACACAACAACTGCGAGTACACGATTCTGATTCTGAAAGATTGCATCGGTGCAGACTGGTCAGGAGCCAAAGCATATGTGAAGATGGTCTCACACAAGCGAAAAGACCAAAAGGATTACAATCCTGAGCCATAGTATTTTGTGTCTTCCGTCACCAATAAAGAACTGATCATTGAAGCTATAGATAATCGCTGGTCCATTGAGGATGAGCTTCATCTGTTCAAAGACGACTTTCTAAGAGAAAATGCGTGCACATTTACCAATAAGAATGCAATCAAGACCATGGCCAGAACCCGGATCCGTTATAAAGATAATCCAATGGAAATAATCAAACTTCTTTTGCCATTGCTGAACAAGAAGAATGTCAGCCGGATGATCCTAGAAAACATGAGAGGAAGAGTTTCAAAATAAAAGTCCATATGCCGGGCAGATTTTGTCGATGAACTGCCTTTCATATGGGCTTTTTGAATGTCATTCTGAAATATATCGGATTTTCGGATTCTATATGGATAACAGGTGCCATTTTATGCGATATTACAGCACCTGCATCGGATTATGCGTAACTACTATCTATTTTTTTGCAGCTTTGAAATACGTGAAGAATGTGTCACCGTCTGTATCGTCCGCAAACTGCTCCCGATAGGCAACCGCAAATTCTTCCTTGCCTTGCGGAACTTCAAATACAAGATCGGAAGTTTTCTTTTCAGATGCCTGCAACGTATACGCTCCTTCCGCCATCGCCCCGACAGCTTCCTGTCCGTTATCTGTAATCGGATATGTAAAGTCGTCGTCACCGTCTCCCCATTGCACCTGAAAATCCGTATCATAAATCTCAAGCTCACTTTGCCCGGTGTTTTTTACGGTTATATTTACAACCAGCAATGCCTTTCCTTCACCCGGTTCAATCCCCTCATAGCTGTCCGTTTGATATGCGCTGTTGATGGTATAGTCGAAAAAATAGGTACGCATGGTATCATGCATTTCACCCTCTCCATATCCATCCTTAGCGACTACAGTATTTCCTGTATTTGCTGCCTGCGTATCCCCTTTCGTCTGATTTGCGGTCTCCGGCTTATTCTGCTTTGTACAGCCCGCAGAAAATACCAGTATGCCGCTTAACAACACTGCCAATCCCTTTTTCATTCTTCGCTCCTTTCAATCGGCAATTTCGTTTCTTCTTACCACAGAAGAAACATTCTATTCATAAGACTTGCATCGTCCTATAAATGACTCCCTGATTTTGTTCTGTACATGCCGGCTTATCCGTACTTCCTGCCGACTTTAATTTTTTTTATTTTCTCATACTTAAATACATTTGTCATGCCCA
>CAUTVM010000110.1:0-3138 GCA_963541855.1 uncultured Erysipelotrichaceae bacterium | reverse complement strand
TGAAAAGTTGTATACTGATCATAGATAAATTCTCAGGGCGGGGTTCATTTCCCCACCGGCGGTATACCCCGCGAGCCTCTTCGGCATGAATCGGTGTAATTCCGATGGCGACAGTAAAGTCTGGATGAAAGAGATCAAAGCGATACCCGGAGGCTTTATCCATGAAGTCCTCTTTTTTTGAGGGCGGGGAGATAAAACCATGTCTACAGTTTCTAATTTTCATTCGCGTCATACGATGCGGCGGCGTGTTCATTTTCTTGCCGTTACGGCCATGTTATCGGCGGTTGCATTTATCTTGCAGTATCTGGAATTTCCGCTGCCGTTTATGCCCGGCTTTATCAAGCTTGATTTTTCGGATATGCCGGCATTGCTGGGGACGTTTGCCTTAGGCCCGGTATGCGGCATCATGATTGAATTGTTAAAGAATGTACTGCATAGTGCGGTTTCACAGTCTTTTGGCATCGGGGAGATTTCCAATGCGCTTTTGGGGTCGGTCTTTGCAGGAGTGGCGGGGGTTGTATATCTTCGTCATAAAACGCGTGCCGGGGCATTTTGGGCATCTTTTTCAGGGGCTTTGGCGATGGCGCTGTTTTCTTTTCCGTGCAATCTGTATCTGGTGTATCCGATCTATTATCATTTCATGGCCAAGGAGGTGATCATTGCGGCTTATCAGCTCATCGTTCCGTCCGTAAATTCGATTGCGCAGTGTCTGTTGTTGTTTAATGTTCCGTTTACGTTTATGAAAGGAATGATTGACGTGATCATCACCATGGTGATTTATAAGAAAATTTCACCGATTCTGCATGGGTATAATAGATAGAAAGTCGGTTTTTTCTTTGATCATGATAAAATAAGAAGCATGAAAGCAAAGCGGACACATGCATCCGGGAGAAAAGGAAATCGGGAAGCGGATTTGAAGCCGATGCGCTATACGTATTCTTTTGTGGTTTCGCATAGTGATTTTCTTTTGGCATTTTTATTGCGGAAATTGAAGGGAATGTCCAGAAATAGTGTGAAATCATTGTTGAGCAGTCATAAAGTGCTGGTGAACGGTCGTCCGTTAACGCAGTTTGATTATCCGCTGGCGAAGGATGATGAAGTGAAGATTGCAAAGGGATCGGTGCGGGATATACCGCCTTTTTCCTCTTTTAGTGCGAAGGAGGGTGGTAAGGAGCGCTTTAAGCATCGGATCATTTATGAAGATGAAATGCTGATTGCCATTGATAAGCCGGCAGGCATGTTGTCGGTGGAAAGTGACAAGGACCGCAATAGTGCCTATTATCATCTTGCGGAATATATGAAGGCGCGGGATGTGAAAAGCCGACCCTATATTCTGCATCGGATTGATAAGGAAACTTCGGGTGTTCTTGTCTTTGCCAAGGATATCAAGATACATTCCAAATTGCGGATGCATTGGAATGAAGATATTTCACTGCGTGAGTATTATGCCGTTGTCAAAGGTATTTTTGTTGAAAAAAGCGGAACCATAAAGGCGCGGCTTCAAGAGAATGCCAATCATTTGGTATATGTTTCTGATCATGGCGGCAAGCTTTCGGTAACGCATTATGAAGTCATTGGCGAAAACAAGGAGTATAGTTTACTACGGGTGAGGATTGACACGGGACGTAAGAATCAGATTCGTGTAGTGCTGGCAAATCTGGGACATCCGGTTGTCGGCGATGACAAGTATGGGGACGGCAGTAGTCCAATCGGGCGGCTGGGTCTGCATGCCGGCGTGTTGGCTTTTATCAATCCCGCGACGCAAAAAGAGGTTGTGATTAAAGCACCTTTACCAAAGATATTTTTGCGTGATTTCAGCGGAGGGCAAAAATGAAGCGGCGGGGAATATATCTGGGCATTGTTTGTTGTCTTTTTCTTGCGGGTTGCGGGAAGCGGTTTAAGCAGATTACCGATCTGCTGGGGAAATATCTGGGGCCGGGTTATCATGAGCGTATCGCGCAGGAAAAGGCAAAGTCTTCACCGTCGGCTTCATCGGATGATCTGATTACGGAAGAGGATGAGAAAAAGGAAATAGAGATTGCCAAGGATGTGGATATCGCACCATGGACGACACAAGACGGCGTGATACCGAAAGGAATAATCGGTGAACTGCAGGTTAAAAAGGCGGGCATGGAGATTCATCAGTATGGGGGCGTTGCTTCCGTGATTGTGCAGTTAACGGAAGAAGGTGATCAATATCTTGTGTCACAGATTTACATGGACGGCTCGGGAGAGAAGTGGTATTGTATCGGGCGGAACATGTGGCTGCGTGTCGGCAATATGGATGACATTCAATATTCTGTTGTAAAGCGGCATGGGCAAACTTAAAGAATATCGTGCAAAATGATAAATGGAGAAATGAATATGATTGTGATGGAAATGAATGACGGCAAGACAATTGAAATTGAATTGGATGAGAAAAATGCACCGATTACGGCGGCGAATTTCAAAAAGCTTGTTCGTGCGGGATTTTATGATGGTTTGACGTTTCATCGGGTGATTAAAGGTTTCATGATTCAGGGTGGCGATCCAAAGGGAAATGGAACTGGGGGCAGTGGAGAGGAAATTGTCGGGGAGTTTGCGGCCAATGGACATGCAAATCCGATTCGGCATGTTCGCGGGACTATTTCCATGGCGCGTGCGCAGGATCCGGATTCCGCTTCTTCGCAGTTTTTTATCATGCATCAGGATGCGGCTCATCTGGATGGAAATTATGCGGCTTTCGGTCATGTTGTTAAGGGAATGGATGTTGTGGACGCGATTGCCAATGTGCAAACGGATGCGGCTGATCGGCCGCTTCAACCGGTTGTCATGAAGCGTGTATGGATAGAAGAGTAGGGGCCTTTTTCGTTCTTGCATGTTCACTGCACTTAAGTTAAAATAAGTATCGTTTCACGGCGGTTATGGTGAAGTTGGTTAACACACTGGATTGTGGCTCCAGCATTCGAGGGTTCGAGTCCCTTTAACCGCCCCATTATCTGTTATTTATGACCGCACAGAGTTGCGGTTTTTTAATGCTCATTTGATCGTGTTATTTTCATCATTTTCTGAATGTTTGAATGAGTTGTTTTTTCATATTACACCATTTTCATGAAAACAAAGCGCAACCGCTTTCATACAGAGGATTTCTCTTCCCGC
>CAUTVM010000109.1:0-3380 GCA_963541855.1 uncultured Erysipelotrichaceae bacterium | reverse complement strand
CATTCTTATTTAGCTCCGCATCAATAAAGTCTCTGGATAAATATGGGTAAAGCGCCGCGATTTCTTCTACTTCCGGCGAATAAATCTTTCCCTCATCATCGTCAAGTTTGACAAAATGAATCCCTTCTTCATCTGAATCGTCCGACAATTTCCGCTCCGACTTCTGCTCCTGCAAAAACTTCACGGCAACTCCGGCGGCGGCCACAACCCCCGCCGTTATCAGTAAACGTATCAATCTGGACATTGTTTTCACCTCACACCGTTATTCTAGCATAGCTTTAAAGATTGCAGAATTTCAATTACCTTCCTTCACTTTCAGCTGTCCGCAAGATGGCGGCATAAAATGCTGAGGCGCAAACAAATCGTGTAAATGCTCTGGATACGATTGGCGAACCGTGCTAGGATGGCGTGCAGGAGGAACAGATATGGTCATTATCGAAATGGCTGACGGCCAGAGAATTGAAATTGAATTGGATGAAAAGAATGCGCCGATTACCACCGCCAATTTCAAAAAACTTGTTCGCGCGGGGTTTTACGACGGATTGACATTTCATCGCATTATTAAGGGCTTTATGATTCAGGGCGGCGATCCGGCGGGCAACGGAACGGGCGGCAGCGGCGAGGAAATTATCGGTGAGTTTTCGACCAACGGGCATGCCAATCCGATTCGGCATGTTCGCGGTACCATCTCCATGGCGCGGGCACAGAATCCGAATTCCGCATCTTCACAGTTCTTTATCATGCATCAGGATGCCGATTATCTGGATGGAAACTATGCCGCTTTCGGCCATGTGACAAAGGGCATGGATGTCGTTGACGCGATCGCCGATGTTGAAACGGATTTTTCAGATAAGCCGAAACAGCCGGTCGTCATGAAGCGCGTATGGATTGAAGAATAGTCCTATTTTTAAATTCGGCCGTTTTTTCGACAGCGGCCTTTGCGATATTCGTTCTTGCATGTTTATCCTGTTTACGCTAGAATGATTATCGTTTCACGGCGGTTATGGTGAAGTTGGTTAACACACTGGATTGTGGCTCCAGCATTCGAGGGTTCGAGTCCCTTTAACCGCCCCATACCGTTTTTAAGGTGGAGTTACGCGATCGTTGCTTCACCTTTTCTATTCTATGGACAGATCATTCGTTATCTTCAAAGGAGAAGATGGATAAATCGGAATAGCAGGAGGTTCTATGACGGCAAAAAAGGCTTTAGAGACTTTTTTCAAAGCGGAAAACAAACGCGATTGGGAAACTTATCGGCAATTTTTGCATAAAGAAATTGTCTGGCATCTGTTTGATAAAGAGCCAAGAAAAATTTGCGGCATACAGGACTATATGCAGACAATACAAAAAGCTTACGAAAACACAGACGTTCAATTTATTTGCCGGAATATGCAGGTGTTTCATAATGGAAACAGAATCATCGCTTACCTCGTAAATGATTTCGGCACGCGATCACTGGACATTTTCGATTTCAAAAACAATCTTATTTATCGGGAATATGAATTTATCCTCGATTGATCAAAGCCGGGTTCCCCGGCGATTAAAAGAGGACGGCAGTTAACAGTTCCGCCACCCTTTTTCCATGTAAACCGACTGTAGCGCGGCCGCCGGTTTTTCATCTTTCGCGCCGTGTTTCACGACAGAATACTGAATATCATCCATATCGCCTACCAGCAGCCACATATTCCGGCCGATGCAATACCACTTCTCGCCCGAACTGTTCATGTAAATCTCTGACACAAGATATCGATCCCCTTCTTCCGTCAGTTTCACAATTACAGAAGCGGAACCGCCATATTGATGAATCTCCATCCCTGATTTTTTAACTTGCAGTTCGCCGATAATATCCTTCGGCATAATCCCGTCTTTTGCCGCCCAGGGCGCAATATCCACATCCGTGGCAATCGGCACTTCCTCTTCCTTTTCCTTTTCCTCTTCCGCCATGGTATCCGATGAGGATTGCGCCGATGCTTCCGCATTTTTCTGCGCGATGCGCTCGTGATAACCCGGCCCGATATACTTACCCAGCAAATCCGTGATCTGCCTGAATCGTTTCCCGCAGCCGGTAAGAAAAAAACAAAGCACAATACTCAAAAAGATCAAGCGCCGCCGCATTTCCCCTCCTTGCTAAAATAATTCCAAAAAATCTTCGGAACCGCCGCTTTGATCATGACCTTTTCCCGCGTTGAAGGATTCATAAAGGCCAGAGCGCTTGCGTGCAGTCCTAAACGGCCGATCGGATTACTGCCGTCGCCATATTTTTCATCACCGACAACCGGATGCCCGTGCGCGGCCATCACGACACGAATCTGATTTTTACGCCCCGTATCGATCGTGACCCGCAGCAGGCTGTATTCCTTATTTTCCGCAACGACTTCATAATTGGTGACGGATTTCTTCCCGTTTCGATTTTTGGACACGTACACCTTGTGATTTTCGTTTTCTTTAAGCCACGCCGTCATCGTACCTTCCTTCTTTGTAAAGGTTCCTTTGACGATGGCATAATATTCACGCAACGAAATATCTTCATTCCAATGCATCCGCAGCATGGAATGCATTTTGATATCTTTGGCAAAAACAAGAACGCCGGACGTCTCCTTATCGATGCGATGCAAAATATAGGGACGACTTCGCGCATCGCGCGCCTTCATATATTCGGCCAGACGATAATACGCACTGTCCCGATCGGTATCACTTTCAACCGACAACATGCCGGCCGGCTTGTCCATCGCGATCAGAACTTCATCTTCATAAATAATCCGTTGTTTAAAGCGCTCCTTGCCCGGCTTCTTCCCGGTTGAAGCGGAAAGAGGCGGCAGATCACGCACCGGTCCTTTGGCAATTTTAATTTCATCATCCTTTGCCAGAGGATAATCAAACTGTGTGACCGGACGCCCGTTCACCAATATCTTACGGCTGCTCAATAATGATTTCACGCTGTTTCGCGACATGCCGCTCAATTTCCGCAACAAAAATTCCAGCAAAAAATCACTGCGCGGAACAACAAAGGAATATGTATAGCGAAGCGGCTTTTGCGCCGACTCCTGTTTTTCTTTTTTTCGCCTTGTATGTGTCCGCCCCGTTTTCATATTTCTTATTTTAGCATGTTCCTCAAAAAGCATGCGCTAAAGCGCGCCGATACGCCTTCTTACTTCGCCCGCCCATGCAAAATCGGCGATATCTTCTTATAGATCAGCATGGTAATGACAACATCCATAACGCCCTTCAAAAAAGTAAACGGGACATTAAACAACAGCAGACAATGCTCAATGGACGTCACCGACGGCACGATCATCTGATAGGCGGCGATGATCACATCCTTCGCCATGAAATGATAATAAATCGGATACACCAGATATAAATTACACGGAAATGAAAAC
>CAUTVM010000108.1:0-3647 GCA_963541855.1 uncultured Erysipelotrichaceae bacterium | reverse complement strand
TATCGATTCGTCGTATTCAAACATTGGAATGTTAATTACGTTATGCCCGTCAGCTTCATCGGACAAATTAATCAATATGCAACTCTTGGCGATTTTTCTCATATATGAGAATGTTTTCGTAAACAAATCTTTTTTAAATTCATCGCCGGAGTTTATTAATACGATATAACTCTTGTTATTTATTGATCTATGCATCCCGTGCGAGAATTCAACTATATCATTGAACATGGTTGGAATTCTTAATGTTTCCATCATTTTTAATTGCCCTTCAAGGGCCGTACCGAAATTCATTCCGCTTCCGATGACGTATTCATTCTCCATACCAACACCAAGCTTATTATCTTCGCACCATTTGATTGTCTTATCTTTTACGCTTGGTATTAATGATATTTCTTTTTTAAGATCATTCATTATACTGGTATATGTATCATCGCTGATGTATTTTTTAGATCTTGCATTATTTAATGCAAGCAACATGAGTTGCAGCAGTGTTGAACTGTATCCTTTTGTTTTAGCATTGCTGTCCTCTTCTCCACATTCAAGATAAATGGTTTTGTCTGCTAATTTATCAATTGGAGAATTCTTACCGGAAGTAATTCCATATATCTCACATCTCCCATTAACATCTTCAAGCGCTTTTAGAACACCTGAACTTGTACCTGTTTGTGATATTCCTACTATGAGGTATTTTTCATTCAGGGAAATATATTTACTGTTGGTCATGAAATTATCCGGTGTAAATACCTGAACATTAACTCTACAAAATTTTGTTATAAATGGTTTTATCGCCATGGCTGCGTTATATGAACTGCCATGAGCGACAAATAAAATTTCACTTACATCGTCGCCAAACAACACAGTCTGATTATGATTAATCTGATGATTTAGAACTCTCTCTTCTTCAGAGATATAGTCCCACATGATACTCTTGTAAAGCATCACTTCAACCCCATAATCTTTTGTGCGTTCTCTCCTAGAATCATTTCTAAATGTTTATTATCCTTAACAACATACTTTACTTTATCAATCTCCTGTTTCATGTCTCCAAAAGGAGCATCAGAAGAAAACAGTACCTTTTCCGGCCCGGCGATTTCATATGCCATTTTTATGACCGGAACATATGACCCACAAGTACTTAGGTAGAAATTTGGAATATCCCTGGCTAGTTCACAAGCTCTTTCATACATCATTGGAACACCAATATGGAATAAGACTACCGGTACATCAGGGTATGTCCTTGCCATTTCCGCCCATTTATCCGGCAAAGAGAACTGATCTGACTGTCCATGAACAACTGCACATTTATGGTATTTGCTGCATAAATTAAAGAATGGATCTAGAACAGAATGTCGGTCTGCTGAATATCCATATCTAATGGCATTCATCTTTAAGCCCATAAATCCCCAGTCTCTGAAACATTTTTCGAGCTCTTCCTCTGCATCGATATTCCAAGGATTGATTACCGCAAATCCAATTGTTTTATCAGGATATTTTTCATAACATTCGTGTATATAGCCATTGTCTATTGTTTCAAGCTGTGAACAGATCATGCATTTATCAACTTTTGCACTATCCATAATTTCCAGCAACGATTCAACTTTATAATTTTCACCTTTTTTTATCCCTATGTGAGTCAACATATCAATGATCATCTGCTACGCCTCCTCAATTCCAAATATTTTCATCGCATTCAAGCCGCATACCTTTTCAATGCCACTTTCGTATTCCTTGGCGGCATTTCTGACTTTGACTAATTCAAGTTCAAAATATCCTGAATCCGGCGTTCCTGTACCTAATAATGCTTTTTCAGCACCACAATTCTTTATTACACGATGTGTATTGAAATCCATACTGGCAGAAGTTTCGATGAAGACATTACTATATCTCTTACATACTTCAACCGCCGATGCATTATCGTACTGTAATCCCATGCGTTCCATGATTATATTTAGATCCGGGTAGTCTTTTGCTATCTGATCGAAGAATATAGGAGCAGAAAATACCTCAGCGGCGCCATAAATCATTACCGGAACTTTGTACTTTTTACAAATATCCAGCAATGGATAGAATACCCGGTATTCACATAAGCTATATCCGTGTCTTACCGGATTCATATATAAACCCTTAAATCCTCTTTGCAAAGCGCTCTTCAATCTCTTCGGAGAATCTGTATCCCATGGATTGACAGTGAATAATCCAATAATTCTATCCGGGTATTTTTTAAAAGCTTCTTCGACAGATGCATTATCATCGTATTCTGGATGACAGTGAACAACAGCCATATCTACACCCGCTTTGTCCATTGCTTCAAGAAGATCAGTAACCTTTATCTCTTTTTTATATTTATGCTTTCCAATAGTGTTTGTCACATCAATAATCATGTCATTTACCTCTTCTAGTGATCTTTAACCCAATCCGGTCCATAAAGCATGCCCAGCAGTGTTTCTGCCGCCACGCTTTCAACAAGTGGCATAAGTGTTCTTCTGAATAAAGGCAGTTTAACAACATGCAGTCCTTCTCTCGGCTCTATATCACTGGCAGTATAAAGAAGAACTTTGCCGCCGTGATCGATAATGTAGTTCAACATTTTCATCTCTTTTGTATTATCTTCAAATACGGGGAAGAACATCTGAGCAATATATTTATCAGCCAACTTTGATGAATGATACTGACCATGAGCATAATCCGCACATTCCCAAACGGCCGTACAATCATGAAGACCTTCTCTATATGCCAGAGACAGCTGTTTTGCTGTTGCCAAAGAGCTGTCATTCGCTAATAAATCGTTTAACAGATAACCTTTTGTGAAGTCATATAATGGCGTTGTCTTTTCTTTGTAGTTTTCAATCCATTCATCAATCCACGTATTTACTTCTTCAAGTTCTTTCAGAAAGCCTTCATTGTATTCGCCGGTCAATTTATGCGCGATGATATTTAAGATCAGCATCGTAAACTCATAAGTCTTGTTTGTCACTGATACTTCTTTGTTCGCTCTAATTGGCAAAGCAAAATCAACAATTGATTGCAACTGACAGCCTTCATTGTTATAAATTCCTACAACTGTAGTAATTCCTCGAGCTTTTTCTACCAGCTCAATCGTCTCAAAAGACTTGCCGGATTGAGATGCAGTGATTAGTAACGTTTCGCCATCAAGAATACCGAGCTGATATCTAGACAGTTCAAACGAACTCATGGAAACGGTTGGAATTCCGCTTCTTGTTAAATAGGTTTTAACGGAATCCATAGCATATAAAGAACTGCCCATGCCGCTAAGAACTACTCGTTTTATTCCTTTATCTTTAAAAGTTTGCACGATCGAATCGATTGTTTTTTCGTTTTTGTAATAGTCAATTACTTCCTTCATCAACAATCCTTGCGTACATACTTCTTCAATAAAACCATTCATTGTCAATGTCCCCCTAATGCATTTATATTCTGAACGATCAAGTAAGCGCTTTCAATGTTCTGGAATCAACAAAACACGAATGCATAAAATTATGTTCTTTTTATGTTCGCTTTGAACATTTTATCCGTGTTATTTGTGTGTTATCATAAATTTATGAAAAAAGATCGATTGAACATAATTTTAGACCTGGTTAAATCAGGAGATGTGATTTCCGTCGATTACCTATCCAATCTCCTCAACG
>CAUTVM010000107.1:0-3685 GCA_963541855.1 uncultured Erysipelotrichaceae bacterium | reverse complement strand
ATGGTGAGCGCTAAGGGACTCGAACCCATGACCCCTTCCACGTCAAGGAAGTGCTCTCCCAACTGAGCTAAGCACTCAAAGCGGTGCTATTGTAGCATGCCCAAGAAAAAATGGGAAGAGCCGTCACAAAAGATTCAACAGATCCTGCCGCGACAGACGCGCACTGGAAAATCCCTCACCCGATAGGATGTGAGCCGCTAAATCCGACTTTTCCCGCTGCATAGCCAAAATCTTTTCTTCAATTGTACCTTTAACAATCAACTTGTAAATATTCACAATATTTTTCTGCCCGATACGATGCGCACGATCGCTGGCCTGATTTTCCACCGCCGTATTCCACCAAGGATCATAATGAATCACGATATCCGCCGCGGTCAGATTAAGGCCCGTTCCGCCCGCTTTCAAAGAAATACAGAAAACCGACGTATCATCCGTTTGAAACTGCCGCACCGATTTTGCCCGCTCTGTCTGGGAAGTGGAACCCTGTAATAGAAAATAAGAGATTCCTCGCTCCTGCAGCTGCCGCGTTATAATCGCCAACATGCTTGTAAACTGAGAAAACAACAAAACCTTATGCCCACTGTCGATAGCTACATGCAGTAACTCTATACACATCTCCAGCTTTGCCGAATTACCGGTATAATTTTCATAAAGAAGACGCGGATCGCAACATAATTCACGTAATTTTGTCAATTCACTGAGGACAAGAATTTTATTTTCTTTAAATTCTTCATCGCTCTGTTTTGCAAGCAAAATTTTTAAGCGCTGTACGCGTGCATCATATAATTCTTTCTGTTCATCCGCCAATGGCGCATAGGATACTTCTTCCAATTTAGCCGGAAGATCATGCAATACATCTTGCTTGAGGCGCCGCAGAATAAAAGGTTGAATCATCTCTTTTAAGCGCCTCTCCAACACGTCATCCTGATCATGGACGATCGGCATTTCGAAACGTTTGCGAAAAGAGGAATACGTAAACAGATAACCCGGAAGCAGATAATCAAAAATACTCCATAATTCTGATAAATGATTTTCAATCGGTGTTCCCGTTAGTGCCACGCGAAACTGCGCGTTGATTGATTTTACCGCCTGCGCCGTCTGCGTATCCGCATTTTTAATATATTGCGCTTCATCAATGATTTCACACGAAATATTCATTTTTTCATAAAAAATAAAATCGCGTTTTAAAGCATCATAAGAAGTAATGAGTATATGGTGATCTGACGCTGCCCGAATGATTTCCGCTCTCCTTGCCGCGCTGCCCGATACCAGTGAGTAAGAAAGCTTTGGTGCAAAGCGTTCTATTTCCTCTCCCCAGTTATAAACAAGCGAGGCAGGACAAATAATCAAAACACGCTTGCGCTTCTCCCACGCTTTCAATAAAGCAAGTACCTGCAATGTTTTCCCCAGCCCCATCTCATCCGCTAAAAGACCGGCAAAGCCATTATCGCGCAACGCGCACAGCCACCGATATCCTTCAACCTGATATGGACGTAAAGATACATTCAGCTCCGGTATCTCATAATTGATATGTTCCGTATCTTTCATCCGCGCAATGAGCTGCTGTACATCATTCTGCAGATGAATTCCCGCAATTCCTTCAGCCGCCTCTTTGGCAAGATACATGGCCCGATAAACAGGAACCTGCAATACGCCCTTGAGCAGATCTTTACCGGATAAGGATAACGCGTCTTTCAATGAAGCAAAGGCATTTAAAGAATCATCAACCGTAATAAATTCTCCACTTTTCAAACGATAAAACTTCTTTTTCGGACTATAACGACTCATGATCTCGGCAAGCTCTTCAAGCGAATAGTTTTCCGGTGCGATATCCAGCTGTAGAAGACGATCATGCGATAAGCGAACGCCGACATGCATGCCGAATGTACGCGTATTGGCCATGGGTTTCAATTTTTCCGAAATATATACCTTCGCGCGCAGCTGCATTTCGCCGATCCCTTCTGTAATTAAGCGATACAGCTTACTGTCATCGTGATAGATGCTCAAGCTGTTTTGTGCAGAATTGAACGCTGTAAACCACGAAGATAACCATGTGTCCATCGCCCGCTCCGATGCAAGATCACGAGAATCCGCATCGTTATTTTGCTGAAAGATGCTGTATCGACGGCCATCCGCATAAATGGACCATGCGTGGCAAGTCAAAAGATCCGGCTGCGGAAGATCAAGCTGAATTTCAAAATCAGGCGCTTTCGGAATGTATTTTGTCAGCTCAAAATCACTTCCTTGTAATGTCACCATCTGCTGGCGGACAAGCGGCAATAAAAGACGCGAAAATCCCGGCACATCCTGAGAAGAAATATAGATCGGTTCCTGACTGTTCTGATATAAAGAAGCGGCAAGATGTTCAAAGGATGTATCCTTTCTCTCCACCATATGCATCGTCTGTTCAGCACCATCCAGAATATAAAGAAACGCAGCACCGACAGCTACAGACGGCGCTTTCCCTTTAAGCAGAAAACCGTGATCTGCCCGCTCTAAACAAAGATCTAACGAAAATGGTTCTTCGTTAATCGAAAGTTGAACCGGTTGTCGAACAGTACTGGACATATAAAAAAGCGAGTCCGGTCGCACCAGCCGGATAAACTGATCCAGTTCAATACCGCGTAATATCAAAGTGCGTTCCGTGCGGCCGGCATAATAAGACTCCCCATGATCCCCGCTCGTTTCCAGATCGATTCGATCCCCTAAAAACTGTAATAAGTTGCGGGATGGCATATCAAACGCATCGACCGCATGCGTAAAATTCAAGAAACGCCCATACTGAATGCACTCTTGCTGGTGAACCGCGCGAACCAGAGTCGTTATGTTTTTAACAATATACATGCGCGCATGCCTATAGCCGATTCGAAAACTGATGGAAAGGCTGCCCGAAAAGGGAACAACCTCGTGAATATACGGCTGCAGATATACAGGCGCTTCCGGCAATACGGCCCGCTGCTCTTTATAAGGCATTGTATGTTGGAAGAAGTTTTGAATCGGATAAGAGCTTTCCGGTTCTTTTAAAAACGAAAAGTTCCCTTCCGCATTATATTTCTGCAGAAAACCCAGCATGGCTGCCGCAAGATGTTCACAATGACCACCCCGATAAAACTCCCAACAGGAACATGTATATTGACGAAGGACGTTCGCTTTTTGATCCAATTGAAATGCGACTGTTTCTTCATGGGGATCAAAATAAGAATAAAACTGATAGTTCGACATTCCCATGATCTTTACCGCTTTGATTTCCACAATATGATCACGTGTTACGAAACCTTCAAACTGCGGTAAAGAATTACGAAGAAGAACCTTTGCTTTTCTTAAAACAGTGCGGGAAAAGAAAGACTGAATGCCATGCTCCGTAAACGGAATGTCTTTCTGTCTCATGTGCATATATGCAAGGCCATATTCTCTCATCTCTTGATCATAGCAAGTTTTCGCCCTCATGCGTAAAAATCTTTTGTATATCCCCTTTGAAAAAGTAAGGCCTTCGCCTTACTCAAGATTTTCGCCATTTGAGGCAATGACTTCATGCATCCAGGAAAAAGAATCTTTACGGATACGTCGATTACTGCCTTTTCCGTAATTATCCCGATCCACATAAATAAAGCCATACCGTTTTGCCATTTCACTGGATGAGCAGCTGATAATATCCAATGGCCCCCATACATAATAGCCACGCAGA
>CAUTVM010000106.1:0-3864 GCA_963541855.1 uncultured Erysipelotrichaceae bacterium | reverse complement strand
TTCTTTAAATTGACGTTCTTTTCTGTGCTTTCCTGTTCGGTTTTCAAAGATCTCTTCGCTCCTTTTTTTGAGCGCTTTATTAACATACCTCTTTCTTTGGACCCTTGCAACTCTTTTTTTCCCCTTTTTTTACGTTTTTTTTACGTTTTTTTTACGTTTTTTTAAAAAAATTCTCGTATGCTCAATTATTTTTAAAAACCCATTTTCTAACTTTATGCTTTGCCAGCCGAACAAGTACGCCCCCATTATAGAAAACAATCAGCGATTCTCTTCCTTTTAAAATTTCAAAATAATTATCGTAAAGCTCAAGTGACCGCTATACCTTTGATATCTATAACATCTTCTACAGATGCTGTCTATGCAATGACGCCATCAAAAAATCTATTTTTACCTTTCCTCACAGAGAATTTAATCACCAAAAAACGCTCTCTTATCTTTCTTTCCGATTCATTTTCTGATACAGCCGATAATACTTCCAAACATATTCTTCACGAAACGGAAACCGCTCCTTCTCCATCATCTTCAACAAAACACACATCTGTTTCTGCACCGTTTCTTTCACCCGGGCAGAATACTGCATGACCTGTGCATGCTGATAAAACTCATCCTCATCCAATACCTGATAAGATCTATCCGGATATAATTTCACATCCAGATCATAATCAATATTTTTTATAGCCTCCCCATCATATAAACTCGGCGTCGCCAGATTGCAATAATAAAACACACCTGCTTTCCGGATCATTGAAATGACATTGAACCAATACTTTTTAAACAATACATAAACCGCCGGCTCACGCGTAAACCATTTGCGGCCATCTGCCTCAATCACCCATGCTTTATTGGTTACCACGACATATGCGTCCTCATTTTCTTCCAGCACGAACGCCTTACACCATGTGCGATGCAATGAACCGTCATGCTTATAACTCTGAATCCAGACTTCCGCTCCGGGTTTCAAATTTTCCATCGCATGCACTCCTTTAATGAGTCATTGTACTACCAGAGCGGCGGAATGAAAAATCAGGCTTTACCGATATTTGCTTTTCGCAACGTTTCCACAAGAAGCGGTACCAGAATGACGCAAATAATCATGGTCACTACGTTATACCACAGGTTATAACTGAGGGAAAATGCCCATGCCGCTGCCGAACCGGCCGCTGATCCTTCCGGAAACCAGAAATATACACCGCTGAGTACCTGCGACAAATATTTCAGCACCATGGCGATCATGATGCCATAAGGATTCTTTTCCCCCCCATAAACATAAAGCAAACCGAAAAAGATGATGCTGACGATTACGGCCGCCATATATGTGCCCTTCCCTCTGCCATACCCGAAAACAATCGTTAAAAAGGCTGCAAGCGTCAAAATAATATTCCATAGCATTGCCCTCCCTTTCTTATCTTTCCGATCCGGACAGAATAAAGATGCCCCCCCGCATACCGCAAGCGGAACGATATAATCCAGCAATATCTGCGCAGGATGAACAACATATAAACCAAAACCCGAAAAAATAGAAACAATCCATGACAGCAAGGCGGCAGCGATTCCATACTTCCAGCCCATCTGATAAGAACAGACAAATAATGCCGTCAATTCCAACTCGATTGAACCGCCATTGGGCATTCGTAAAAAAGGAATCATATTTCCCACAAACTTCAAGACCAGATACAAGGCCACATATAAAGCCATATATGTCATGCTGCGGACTGTAAGCTTTTTCTTCTGCATAAAAAATACACCTCCTGTTCAGAAGGCGTAAGGATTCCAAAAGGCATTCGAACTCCCTACGCTAGCGCTACCTAGATCAGGTGATAAGGGTTTTTCTCAGCTTCTGTTCAAAAGCACCCCTGTTCACACTGTTCAGTATAGCAGAAAACGTGCTACTATTCCCCCATGAGCATTCAAAATGAACAGATCAAAGCGCTATTGGAAGAGCCGGATATGATCGCCGCTTTAAGCAATGTCGCAGCGGCCATCAAAATGAACAATCCCAATTGCAACTGGGCCGGGTTTTACATGGTCCGCAACGGAGAATTGGTTCTTGGGCCCTTTCAAGGTCTGCCCGCCTGCACACACATCGCTTTTACAAATGGCGTGTGCGGGAAAACATATCGCACGCGACAGACCCAATGCATAAAAGATGTCCATCAATTTCCTGAACACATTGCATGCGACAGTGCCAGCCGCAGTGAACTTTGCGTACCGGTTTGCCTCCATAAAGAAGTCATTTTAATTATTGATTTGGATGCCCCTGTTCCGGATTTTTTCTCCTCCTCCATGGCAGAAGAACTGGAAGAAACCGCCGCACTGATTTCCACAGCTTGGAAAAGGCATGGCTGGTCCATTTAGCGATAACGACTGTACACCGAATTTTCTTCAAAAAATCGCGTCGCCGCGTCAATTGCCGTAACTGCCGAAAAAAACTGCGCCCGGCAAGAACCGATCATGATTTCATGAATAGCTCCATTTTTATCAATAAGCGGTCGTATCTTATTAAACGTATCACTGTTCAGATCCAGATTCAGAAATTTTTTCCATACACGCTGCCGATTGATCATTGTACATGCCTCTTCAATCATAATCGGCCGACATTCTGTACGATACTCCGCCAGGTGCATGCATGTACAAGAAGAAAAATCTGTCCCCAACAGCAAAACCATCCCTTTCAGCTCATACAGGCGGGCAGACGGCGATTCTTCGCCAAGCGGAAAGTGCATGGATTGCCGATTGCATAACAGTTTTGCATATCGCCCCCATGCCGTATAAGAAAGCGAAGGATGAGATGAGCATACCGTTTCCGCACGATGGCGAAAATTTTCAACAATCGCGCCCATTTCTCTAAGGTCCGTCGTTTCCGGATCATAGGCCGGCATGGCCTCACGAATCTCTTGCCAAAGCGAAGGCGCCGCGGGAGGTTCACTCCATCCTGAAGGATCCGTGTTGTCACCTGTCTGCGTCGGCATTAATAAAGTGCCGTTTTTTCCGACCGCCTCCATCAAAACATCCACTACTGTCTTAGCACCGCCGACAACGTAGCCGAAAGAAGAAAGCGATGAATGCACTTCAATCATCATGCCCGGCTTCACACCAAGCGTGCGCAAGGAATCCAACAGTTTTTCTTTTGTTA
Organism: uncultured Erysipelotrichaceae bacterium; assembly: GCA_963541855.1. GTDB lineage: Bacteria > Bacillota_I > Bacilli_A > Erysipelotrichales > Erysipelotrichaceae > Bulleidia. The sequence goes on along the minus strand of CAUTVM010000106.1, from coordinate 731 downwards.
CAACTTCATAAAGCGTGTTCTTCTTATCCGACTGTTTCATGCTTTGCTTCCTTCCCGCGATTTCTGGTATGATTGTATCATCCTCAAAGATAAACACGCTATAAATCATCCTTATTATGATTCAACGAAAAAGCAGTGGAGACAGGAGCCCGTATATGAATATTTATGAATCCGCAGAAGATTATCTGGAAGCGATCTTAATGATTACCGAGCGCAATGGTGTCGCTCATTCTGTCGACATCGCAGAACAAAAAGGATATTCCAAAGCCAGTGTATCCATTGCCATGAAGAAGTTGCGTGAAAACGGCTATATTTCCATGGACAAAGATGGCTCCCTGCATTTGCTGAAGCCCGGCCAGAAAATTGCCGAACGTATTTATTCTCGGCATAAAATGCTGACCAGTCTGTTCACCAAACTGGGCGTCGATCCCTCCACGGCCGCGGAAGACGCCTGCAAGGTAGAGCATGATTTAAGCGAAGAAACATTCCTTAAGCTTAAAGCGCTGGAACAATCTTTAGACCAATAAAACACGGCATGCCCGTGTTTTTTGATTACAGACGATAAAAGAAAATAATAAAGCTTGGAAAGGAGGTAATTCTCATGTCAAATACAAAAAGAACAGGACAAACATCCCTTTACGAACATTTCAGTCGTGATGATGAAATGCAAGGAGAAAGTAATTCCATCATCAATCAAAAACAGCTACTTGAAAGCTATGCAAAAAGACACG
>CAUTVM010000105.1:0-3913 GCA_963541855.1 uncultured Erysipelotrichaceae bacterium | reverse complement strand
TGACAAAAATGACGGGGATATAATAGCAATAATTACAATCATCAACAACAATGCTGCATAAAGAATATTTTCCAGCAGCAATTTTCTAATATTTTTCTTTTTCATCTGGTTACTTGCTCCCCCGGTTTATACGTACTTGCCAGCAACATAATTTCTTTATCATTAATGTGTTTCCCTTCTACAATTCCTGATTGATGACCTTCGCACATGACCATAATCCGATCTGACATTCCCATCAACTCCGGCATTTCCGAACTGATCATGATGATACATTTCCCTTTATTAGCCAAGTCTTCCATCAATTCATAGATTTCATACTTAGCGCCAACATCGATTCCTCTGGTTGGCTCATCCATGATCAAAATATCCGGTCCGGTCAAAAGCCAGCGTCCCAACAATACTTTTTGTTGATTTCCGCCAGACAAACTTTGGATTTTTGTTTTCAAAGACGGCGTTTTGATCGAAAGTGTTTTTACATATTTACTTGCAGCATCGTTTCGTCTCATTTCATCAATGAAGCCATTCGGTTTGGTGTATTCTTTTTTACACAAGTTCTGCTGCACTACCATCGTGTTATCCGTAATATTCAGCGAGCCCAGAATACCGGTTGCGCGACGTTCTTCTGTAAGAAATGCCATCCCGTTTTGAACTGCATCCATCGGTTCGGTAATAACAACTTCCTTGCCATTAATTATCAGCTTTCCAGAAGAAATTTTGCGAAGTCCAAAAATAGATTCTACAAGCTCGCTTCTTTGAGCACCAACAAGGCCGCCAATACCGAAGATTTCTCCTTTTCTTACCTCAAAGTTGATATCTTTAAAGCTCTTCGAATTAAAACTGGTATAGTGTTCAACCTGCATAAAAACTTCACCTGGTATATGTCGCTTTGGCGGAAATCGCTTTGTCATCTGTCTGCCTACCATGGTGGAAACAATCTTATCCGCTGTCATTTCACTTGCCGGCCAACTCCCTACTACCTGACCATCTCTCATAACGGTGATTTCATCTGAAATTTGCAAAATTTCATCAATTTTATGAGAAATGTAAATAACTGCCACTCCAAGTTTTTTCAACTTTTCAATACTCTTGAAAAGTAACTCTGTTTCATCATCTGTTAAAGAAGAAGTTGGCTCATCCATAATAATGACCTTTGCATTAAAAGATACTGCTCGTGCAATTTCGAGAAGCTGACAGTACGACGTGGATAATTCTGAAACTTTTTGTTTTGGATTGATATGAAAGCCGAGATCATCAAAGATCTTCTGCGTACCTGCGTAAAGTTTTTGATAATCTACCCAGCGTATTCCAAACTTTTTTTGATACGGAATTTTGCCCAAAAATACATTTTCCGCGACGGTTTGTGATCGTACAGGATGAAGTTCTTGGTGAATCATTGAAAGATGATTATTCATCGCGTCTGCAGGACTGTTAATGACGGCCTTTTCTTCATTGAGATAAAGTTCTCCCTCATCCATTTTGTAAATACCGAAGATGCAATTCATCAACGTCGATTTTCCAGCACCATTTTCTCCCATCAATGCATGTACTGTTCCAGGGCGAATTCTCAATGTGACATGATCCAAAGCTTTAACACCTGGAAAGATCTTACTTATATTCCTAGCTTCCAGTACATATTTCCCATTGGTCATTTCATCCTCCTGATACGGAAAGCCGGGCCATTTGAGACCCGGATTATAATACAAAGCGTAGCTGACTAGTCCATTTTAGAAGCTTGTATCATTGATATCGTAGCTTGCATCATTAACATTTTCTTTGGTTATAGGGATATAGTCGATAATAACCTTATGCCCGATAACATTGACACCATCTATTCCAATTGACTCCGTAGTTACATCTTCACCCTTGGTAAGCAGATACATCAGCTTGTAAATACTTTTGCCCAGTTTTACCGGATTATTCAGTGAAGTACCAAGCATTGTCCCATTTTTAATTGCTTCACATCCGGCAGCAGTAGCATCAACACCAACAACCGGAATGTAGTTAGAATTATCAGTTAAATAGCCGTGTGCTTGAAGCGCGGCAATTGCGCCAAGCGCTTCATCATCATTATCAGCAAGGATACAGTCAATATCATTACCATAAGCCGATAGTAATGCTTCAACATTTTCTTGAGCTTCTGCTCTTTGAAAGCTACAGATGACACCATTGATGGAATCTCCGCCCTTTACGCCGGTAACATCGTCACCACCGATGTTGGTGCCAAGTGTGAAGCCGGAACCTTCAATTGTTGCAAGCGAATATGAAGAACGATTAATGGTATCGGAAAAAGTCGATATTCCCTGCAGAAGAATATAATCTACTTTGCCATTACCATTATGATCCCAATTATCATGAGACTTAAAGTATTCAACAATTTCATTACCCATATTCTGCCCGGATTGCTCAGAAGCAGATGATACATACCATAGCTTGTCATAATTCTTGAAATCGGCATCACTTGGTGAAGTGGTATTGACAAAGAGTGTAGTAATATCTTCTTTCTTTGCAGAATTGATAATCTGAGAAGTCGCCGCATTGTTGATATTGTTCAGAACAAAAAAGTCAGGATGTTTGGTAAATACGTTATTCATATTGTTATCCTGCACATTAATGTCGTTCTGGGAATCGGCATCCGTAACCTTGACGGTGCCATCTTTGCTGGAAAGGTTATTGACTACAGCTCGTGCATTGGAAATAAATGTGTCGGCAAAGTTGTACCAAACAACGCCTGCGGTGGCTTGCTTCTCACCGTCTGCCGATGATGCAGACGCATGAACTGTTTCAGATGGTGCTGCAGTTGAGGCGGATCCTCCACATGCCGCCAGCATAGCTGCTGCCAGTGCACCGGCAATTGATTTGTTGACAAATTTCATATTTTCCTCCTTGAATTTATTCATCTGAGCAACAGAATCTAATCTTCATCTATTTTGAAAATTAAAAATTGTTACCGCTTTCAATCATATTTTTATTATCTGCAGTTTTCGTCATAACGACTATTGAAGCATTTTGTGTTCATATGCAAAATTTTGTTAATTAACATATTTAGTCTTAAAAATGGCGATTGTACTTTTTTGCTGATGGCAAAAAAGTACAACTATTAAAAGAAAAATTGATCATTATGTTTTATTGCTCGTTTTTTTAACTCCAGCGATTACAATTGGTTTAAATAATCAAAGACTGCCCTCGTTTAATGTTTTTTACGGGTTCAATAAAGTGTATTTTATGCCCCTTTGCATTCGTGACAATCAACATGGTGGACATATCATAGCGACTTTGCAGCTTTTTCATATTTACCGCGATAACTGCTTCGCCCGCCTTTATCTCTTCACCCTGCTTCTTATGCAAAATCGTAAAACCGTCACCACCCGCATTAACGGTATCAAGCCCGATATGCACCAGCAATTCAACACCGTTTTTCATCGTTATTCCAAAAGCGTGTCCCGTCGGAAACAAAACCGTCAATTGACCGTTGGCAGGCGCACAGATCGTAACCTCATCTTCATAAAAGCCAAAAGCGACACCATCACCCATCATTTTTTCGGAAAAAACAGGATCGTTGACCGTGGTGATATCAATCAATTTCCCATCTGCTACAGCAACAATCGCTTCATCACTGACCGTAAGCGGCTGTATCTTTTCCTTCATCAAAAAATTCAACAGACCCATAGCTTTTTCCTCTTCCCCATGCAGACAATCATGATTTATAAATACTGTTTTTGAAAAATAACGTCTGCATCTGCATCCTATTTTAGCGTAATCACTTGCATCATGCGCCCAAGCTTTTCGTCATTTCATTTCCGTCTAAACATGAGTAACAAAAAAACAGACAAATCAATTACGCATCATCTGTCTGCTTTCATGGTGGTCCCAGGCAGAATCGAACTGCCGACACTGGCATTTTCAGTGCCATGCT
>CAUTVM010000104.1:0-4221 GCA_963541855.1 uncultured Erysipelotrichaceae bacterium | reverse complement strand
TGATGTTTAAGGAACAGAAGCAGTAATATGAAGCAAAAGACCTGAGAATGAGATGTTGTTCTTGGGTCTTTTTGTTTTTCAGGTTTTTATTTGATGACAGGACTTATCGCAATGCCAGACTCTTGGCGTTGTACCATAAAAAACCGTTTTTATGACAATAAGCATCAATTTTTTTAACAAGTTCCGGATCGGCGTTGTATTCCAGAAGAAAGACAGACAATCCGCAGTTTTTAGCTTTGGCAAGATAATTTTGGAAATAGAGAGTTTCCTCTTTGCCTTGTTTACCATAACTTTTATTAGAAAACTGGATATTTGTAAAAACCGATTCCTGATTGATGCCGTCAAACAGGGAAAGTGCTGTTTTTTCATCTATGTTTCTGGAAACAAAAAGATCTCCGCCGTTGATGATCAGCGAAAGGCCATAGGCTTTCAAACCTTTCAGAATCTGACATAAGCCTTGAAAGATCTCCTCTGTCGGATAAAGACCATAGACATCGGTATTATCCAGAAATAAACCATCCAGCCCCATTTCGGCATATTGCTTGCCCAGTTCATCAACTATAAATGCCTGCCATTTTGGTTCGGCAGTATTGATCCATCGCTCATCCGGCCAGTTTTCATAAGCATCGAGTGTTATATTTTTAAATTGGTCATAGTACGGGCGGTATTCTTCAAGGGAGCCGATATTCAGATATCCGTACACGATCTTTCCATTTTCGTGCAGGTTTTTAATTTGCGCCGCGTTAAATTCCGCAGGCTCGATCACGACGATGTGATATGCCGCAAGACGATCCATCTGCCGACCGTTAATGCCGAGAAATACGCCATATTCGTATATCGTTTTTGGCGCACATCCACAGCAAAGAAGGCAGAGACAGAACAGAAAACATTGCGGCAGTCGTTTAGATTTCATAGGGATACTCCATATCATAGCATATCGTTTTGTTGATCGCGTAAAGTGAAAATGAAAGTGAGGGACGGTAATCATGGTATGATACTGCACATAAGAAATGAAGAATGGAGATTGTGAATGATATTGGAAACCGAAAGATTGATTTTGCGTCCTTGGCAGGAAAGCGACGCGGAAAGCTTATATGCATATGCAAAAGACCCGGATGTCGGCCCGATTGCCGGCTGGCCGCCACATCAAAGCGTGAAGGAAAGCCGCGACATTATTCAAAATGTTTTGTGTCGGAAAGAGAGCTATGCACTTTGTCTGAAAAAAGATCGTAAAGCGATCGGCGCCATTGGTTTGAAGTTAAATGGCTGCACCGATATGACAGAACGCGATGATGAGTGCGAATTGGGCTATTGGATCGGCAAGCCTTTCTGGGGAAAGGGTTTAATGAGCGAAGCGGTAAAAGAACTGCTTCGCCATGCTTTTGAGGAATGCGCGATGACGAAAGTATGGTGTGGATATTATGATGGAAATATACGTTCAAAGCGTGTACAGGAAAAGTGCGGCTTCCACTATCAATGGACGAGTCAAGATGTCGATGTTCCGCTGATGCATGAAAAAAGAATCGGACATGTCAGTGTGCTGACCAAAGAAGACTGGGAAAAACAGAATCATCAAAACATAGGATATTAAGCCGATTGCAGGGAGAGAAAAATAATGATAAAAATGCGTTTGATGCGGCTGTTGAAAGGTGCCGAAAAATATATCATACAGCAGGTTTTATGGCAATGGCTCAGTTTGCTGGCCGAGGTGATGATCATGATGCAGGCGGCTTTTCTGCTTGTACAGGCGTGGAATCATACGTTGACAACCGGTTCTATTTTAAACGGAATCCTGCTCATTGCCTCCGGCGTCATGCTCCGTTATATTTTTGACCGGCGATATGTCAAAGCCGGTTTTCAAGCGAGTGTGGACGTCAAACGCCTGTTACGGAATCGCATTTATGAAAAGATGCTGCGTCTTGGAACCGCGTATCGCGAATCTGTTCATACAGCGCAGATTGTGCAGATGGCAGTCGAAGGCGTGGAGCAGCTGGAAGTGTATTTTGGAAAATACCTGAGTCAGTTTATTTATGCTTTAGCGGCGCCGCTTACCTTGTTTGCCGTCCTGATGCATATCAATCTGAAAGTCAGTTTTGTATTATTGGCGGCGGTGCCCTTGATTCCGATTGTCATCATGCTGGTCATGGTTGCGGCCAAGCGTATTTTAGGAAAATATTTTTCTGTCTATTATGGAATGAGCGATCACTTTTTGGAAAAGCTGCAAGGCCTGACCACCTTGAAGATTTATCAGGCCGATCAAAAGGCGGCAGAGGAGATGGATCAGGAAGCGGAATCTTTTCGCCGGATTACCATGAAAGTTTTGATGATGCAGCTGAACAGCACTTCCATCATGGATATCTTCGCTTATGGCGGCGCCGCATCCGGTATGATTGTCGGTTTACAAGCATATGCCAACGGCTCCTTGTCTTTATACGGCATGCTGGTATTTGTTTTTCTTGCATCAGAGTTTTTTCTGCCGATGCGTATTTTAGGCAGCTTCTTCCATATCGGCATGAACGGAATGAAGGCCGGCGATCATATTTTTTCCTTTCTGGATCTGCCGGAACCGCAAAAAGGTCATGCGGTATTGCAAGGCGACGACATTTCCATCCGCTTGCGGAATGTTTCGTTTCATTATGACGATTCCCGCGATATACTGCACGATCTCTGCATGGATATTCCGGCACATGCGTTTATCTCGCTGGTTGGCGTTTCCGGATCCGGAAAGTCGACGATAGCCGCCTTGTTAATGGGACACTATCACGTTGACAGCGGTATGATTCAAGCTAACGGCACTGATCTTTCCTCTTTTTCGCAAGCCTCGATTCTGCGTCATTTTACCCTTGTCTCTTCGCACGATTGGCTGTTTGAAGGAACTGTTCAGGAGAATTTGGCAATAGCGAATTTGAATGCGCGAGAAGAAGAGATGATCAGCGTTTTAAAACAAGTCAATTTATGGACTTATCTGCAAGAAAAACAAGGTCTTTTAACGCCTCTTCACAGCAATGGCACCGACTTGTCAGGCGGCCAGAGACAACGACTGGCTCTTGCCCGGGCTTTATTGAAGGATGCGCCGGTTTATATCTTTGATGAGGCAACATCCAATATTGATGCGGAAAGTGAAGAGATGATCATGAATGTCATTCATCATTTGGCAAAGACAAAAACGATTTTATTGATTTCGCATCGCTTAAAGAATGTCGTTCATTCCGATTGTATTTTTTATCTGGAAAACGGCAGGATCATAGAACAAGGAACACATGAAAAGCTGATGGCATCGTCAGGCGCCTATGCGCGCCTGTTCCGGATGCAGGAAGAGCTGGAATCTTATGCGGAGGTGTCTCATGCATGAAGCAGTTGAAAAACAAAGCGGCTGGAAAATCATGTGGCGGCTTTTGAAACTTGTCAAGCCGTTAGCACCGGTGATGATGGCGGGCATCGTTCTGGGAGTGCTTGGCTTTTTGAGCGCCATTTTTCTGAGCGTGATTGCCGGGGAAGGAATATGTAAGGTTCTGCTGGGCTTTTCGTGGTCTTGGAAGACAATTTTCATTTTGCTGATTGTTTTGGCAATCGCCCGCGGCATATTCCATTATGGTGAGCAATATTGCAATCATTATATTGCCTTTCGCTTGCTGGCCTTGATCCGTCATCAGGTATTTGCGTCTTTACGACGCCTTTGCCCAGCCAAGCTGGAAGGGAAAGAAAAAGGCGATCTGATTGCCGTGATCACCAGCGATATTGAGCTTTTGGAAGTCTTTTTCGCACATACCATATCGCCGATTGCGATTGCTGTCTTAACCGGTATGATTCTTGTTTTATTTATCGCCCGCTATAGTTCAACGGGCGCTTGGATCAGTCTTATGGCTTATTGTACAATCGGGATTTTCATTCCGATATGGAACGGAAAGCACAATGCACAATGCGGCATGGAATATCGCCAAGCCTTCGGTGCAATGAATACCTTTGTGTTAGACAGTCTGTATGGACTGGATGTCTTGCTGCAGTATGGACAGGGAGAAGCTCAAGCGAAAAAAATGAATCAGCGCTCGAGGGCATTGTTGAAATTGCAGCAGACATTAAGCCGCTTTGAAGAGAGGCAGCGCAGTCTGACGAATTTATGCATGCAGGTTTTCATCTGGATCATGTTTATCATGATGCTTTTAGAGTATCAAAGCGGAGTGCTCACCTTTGAAGGCATGCTCGTTGTGGATCTGGCCATGA
>CAUTVM010000103.1:0-4589 GCA_963541855.1 uncultured Erysipelotrichaceae bacterium | reverse complement strand
AAGCACCGAAGCAAATAATAATGTGTATTGAATCAGTAAATTCATGCCTGTGCACCTCCTTTTTTCGTTTCCGCTTTTTTGATATTCTGTCTCTTCTTTCTTGTCATTATCTCTTTGACAAACATCATGAATCCGCATAAATAAATAATAATCGCCGAAATCAGATCGGAAACCTGCGAAGGATACAGCATGCGATCAATCATTGATCCCCCATCAGAAATGGATTGAATAAAGAATGACGAAAAGATTGTACCAATCGGATTCAATGCGCCTAGAAAAGTCGCGGCAATACCATTGAAACCCATGGATGGAACAGAAGCAGACGTCACTTCCCATTTCTGATATCCGGATAAAAATAAGAAAGCAGCTCCCAAGCCTGCCAGTGCGCCGCCGATCATCAAAGTAATGATAATATTTTGATTTTCTTTCATTCCCGCATAACGAGCGGCTTCTTTGTTATATCCTGTGGCTTTTAATTCAAAACCGAATTTCGTCTTTTCCAGAACAACCGTAACTAAAACAGCAAATATAATCGCCAGCGGAACGGCAATCGTAACCGATCGGTTATTTGCAAATAATTGATTTAAACCCAGCGTCGGCAACAGTGCCGAAGGATTCGCCAGCGATAAATCTTTTGTATATGGACTTGCCGGATCTTTGGCAGCCCCAGACAAAATCGCATTGACCACATACAGTAAAATCCAGTTCAGCATGATGCCGGAAATGACCTCATTAACATTGCGGCGCGCCTTTAAAAAACCGCTGAGAGCTCCGAACAATGCTCCGGCCAAAGCTGCCAGAACCATGCATACATACCATGGCTGCTGAAAAACCAGCGCCGCATACAAGGCGATGCCTGCGCCCGCCTCATATTGACCGGCCGCTCCAATATTAAACAGACCGACTTTATAACAAAAGCAAATACTTAAAGCACACATTAAAAGCGGAGCTGTTTTTGACAAGGTATTGCCTAATGCCTTTAATTGCGCCGGTACACTGGCTCTGCTCATGAAATTGATCAGAATTGTCCAAATCGCTTTTGCCGATCCTCCGGCATGAATAAGAGTCAATACAACATAGCCTGCCAACAGGCCGATCAGAATGCAGATCAGGGAAGCGTAGATGGACTTCATTGCTTCGCTTTTGAAAAACGACTTATGCATGGTGATCTCCTTCCTGCCTTCTCGCCCCGGCCATGTAAAGGCCAAGTTCTTCAACGCTTGTTTTCCTTGGATCCAGCTCGCCGACAATTTCCCCTTCATACATGACAAGAATCCGGTCGGAAACGTTCAAAACCTCTTCCAATTCCAGTGAAACCAATAATACCGCCGCGCCGGCATCGCGATCTTCAATAATCTGCTTATGAATATATTCGATGGCACCGACATCTAATCCACGAGTCGGTTGAACGGCGAGAAGCAGATCATGTTTCTTATCAATTTCGCGGCCGACAATTGCTTTTTGTTGATTCCCGCCGGATAAAGAGCGAGCAATTGAAGCACTGCCTTGCGAAGAGCGAACATCATATTGTTCCAAAAGGTGGTCGGAATATGCACGAATGGATTTTTTCTTCAGCATGCCGTGGCGATCTGTGAATTTCGGTTCATAATAACGTTTCAGCACCATGTTATAGTCCAGCGGATAATCCAGCACCAGCCCGTGTTTCTGCCGATCTTCCGGGATGTACGAAAGAACATGACTGCGATCGCGTATGCTCTTATGCGTGTACTCTTCACCATTCACCTTTATGTTACCGCCAGCTAGTGGTTCCAGCCCGCTTAATCCATAAATCAATTCTGTTTGTCCATTCCCGTCAATCCCGGCGATGCATACAATTTCACCGGCACGTACCTGGAAAGAAACATTGCGGACTGCATTATTTTTATGGTGCCTGCTGGCTACCGTCATGTTGGAAACCTCAAGAACAACGCGTCCCGGTTCAGCTTCCTTTTTATCCACAACCAGCTGTACATCACGGCCAACCATCATACGGCTGAGTTCTTCTTCATTTGTTTCAACAGCATTCACTGTTCCGATGCATTTCCCTTTGCGTAAGACCGTAATCCGATCCGCAACGGACATAATTTCATTCAGCTTATGCGAAATAAACAAAATGCTTTTTCCTTCTTTGGCAAGGTTTTTCATAATCTGCATCAGTTCAGTAATTTCCTGCGGTGTCAAAACTGCCGTCGGTTCATCAAAAATCAAAATATCATTTTCACGAAACAACATTTTTAAAATTTCTGTCCGCTGCTGCATACCGACCGAAATATCGGAAATGGTCGCGTCCGGCTCAACAGAAAGACCATATCGCTCTGACAGTTCCATGACTTTTTTTCGCGCTTCCATTTTCTGCAATACGCCATATTTTGTTTCTTCAACACCCAAAATAATATTATCCAAAACTGTAAAACACTGAACAAGTTTAAAATGCTGATGAACCATACCGATGCCCAAGGCGTTGGCATCATTCGGATTTTTGATCACGACTTCCTTTCCGCCTTTTTTTATGGTTCCTTCTTCGGCCTGATACAGACCAAACAGCACCGACATCAAGGTCGATTTTCCGGCACCATTTTCTCCCAATAAAGCATGAATTTCCCCTTTTCTTACCTGCAGACTGATATCGTCATTTGCCACAATCCCTGGAAAGCGCTTCGTGACATGCAACATCTCAATCGCATAGGGCTCTTGAGCCACTTGTGTCATTGTTCCTCCTTTAAAAGCCATCTGTTTCTATTATAATGCCAAAAAAAGTGAACCGCTATGTCGATTCGCCTTGGCCCCGTTTCTTTTCCGGCGCGAACCTATCTCTGTTTCACTCAAAGGTCCGACTTCTAGGTGCAAAACAGATTAAATGATACAAAAGATTCTTATTTTATCAGTAAAATATCGGCAACTCACTTTTTTATTCTTAACCGAGTCCATCGCGTCGCAGCAAAATATTCGCGTCTTGCGTCATCATCTTGTCACTTTTCCGTTTCGCCGACTACTGTAAATTCACTCTGCACTCACTTCTCTTCCGCCCTTTTTGCATTCTATTTGACTATATTTTGAAATATACCGGATACTTGTGTGCCTCTCGACAGGAAATTAAGAATTAACACTTGACATTGGCTTTTACATAACAGATATGAGAAAGTGAAAAGATGAGACGTATATGGAGACGATGAGGGAGAAGATACCATTTATAAATACAGAGATTATAAAATTACCACAACCAATCGATTTATATAAAGCTTATGGTTCATACCACTATGGGATTTATAAGAATATCAACTAAATCGTTGAAAAGAGCGTAAAATAAATAAGACTATTTCAGTTTATCCATGTCATTAATAAAGATGGATAATAATTTTCCTTTATCCGTCTTCCCTACTCCTAAATCTTTTCGCATTTCATTTATAATATCTTCCAAGTTAAATAATAAATTTTTAGGTGCATTATTGGCTGACTCGTTTCTAAATTCAATAAATTTATTTACAACTTCTTTTGATCCCCATAAGGTGAGCTCCCCAGATATTTCATTCAAATCTCTAGTCATCTCATCTTGGTGATACTCAGATCCAGTTTTACCATTTAATAAAGTTTTGCATACAATTCTTATAAATTTTGCATAAGACGCTTCTCTTTTATTCATGAGAAATTTTGACCTTTCTTGTTTATAATCTGAAATTTTTGAAATGACTGTAGTCAAAAAGGTCAGAGTTCCAGTAATAAACGCAACAATAACTATAGCTTCTAATTTTGATGCCTTTTCCGATAAATAACGTAACCCAATTGGAATATATTTATATATCAGCATAAATGATAATACGAGAAAAATTATTAACAATATTACTGTAAATATATTTAATTTTTTATTGTCTTTATATCTTTCTTGACCTGCAAAACTTGCAAAGATCAAAAGAAGAAATAATATTATAATAAAATTGACTTCAAGATTATCCACTATATAGCTAACACTCATATTTTTCCTTTCTGTAATGAACAAAAACTTTTTATAATTAAATCTAAAATTTAGTAGAGTCTATAAAATTCATGTATCCATCGTGACTATTTGCCTGTGTCATTATTATGACACGAAACCCTAAGAAAGAGTCCAAGACTAAATCTCCTTCATTGCTTCCAAGAGTTAGCACTCACTCAATTAGACACTCCGGTTTTGGTGTTCCAAAAACAGATTCAGAATTAATAGCTTTTGATTCTTTCATTGCATCTTGGGTATGTCCCACTTCTGTGTATTCCCATATCGTCATTGAAGTCATAAGTTCCTTTACTTTCAGCCTTGGTAACATCTTCCTCGTCGGCTACAATTTTACTTCGATATGATTGTCGATATCTTTCCTGCACAAAAGTGCTACCGTCTCAACATGAGCGGTATGTGGAAATGCATGCAAAAAACAGAACAACGTCTGAGACTGATTAGGCCCTGGGCTTGATTCAACGGAAACATTTTCTGCTTCTTCACCGAAAAAATAAAATACGCAGGTACGCGCTCTATTTCGAAGGCGCAGTGTATTGAATACTTTCACCGTACTCTATGGACGGCCCAGACTGGTAAATCTCGGGTGACTTATTGATCGCCT
>CAUTVM010000102.1:0-4706 GCA_963541855.1 uncultured Erysipelotrichaceae bacterium | reverse complement strand
CCGTACTCTATGGACGGCCCAGACTGGTAAATCTCGGGTGACTTATTGATCGCCTGCACTCTCAGACGGTAAGTTCCGGATGGTGGTGTAATGGTAATACTGGTTGTATCACCTCTTTCCACCGGATATTGAGTATCTGACGTTTTATCCACTGTTTCAAGTTCAACCTTATAGCCGGTTGCGTTTGTCACCTTGCTCCAGTTAATGACAAGATTACCGGAATCATCAAGATGATAGCTGATATCTGTAACACCGCCGAGCATAGGTACTGAAGATTCAATTGATGCGGAGGGCGTTTCAGGCGAAACAGTAAACTCACTGTCATTGGAATGAGACAATCCACACCCGGCAAAAAATACCACAGCGATTACGGCAGCGATTGTCATTGCCTTTTTCATTGTTTCCATAAATTTCCCTTCCATCAGTCTTAACCGATCATCCTAAGATGAGTTTAACACCATTTTTGAGTTTAAAAACATTCAAGAAGGCAGGCAGGTGAAGGCGAATCAAGGAAAACAGTTGTCCATTTTACCAAAATGAGTTCCGACATCTAAGCCGCTGACTCAACCCTCCGGCAAAATGTGTAGAAATGTTCTGCCGGAGCGATTTTCGCGGTCATTTTCGCTCTTCTCGGCTGTCGGTCAAATACCTAAAAAACCCTGAAAATACAGCACTTTTTCACACCCTACCGCCCATCTCGTAACATCAGCGCTACCGTTTCCACATGTTCTGTCCATGGAAACAGATCAACCGGAACGATCTTTCGTATACGATAATAACCCTTTAACATTTCAATATCTCTTGCCTGTGTAACTGGATTACATGAAATATATACAAAAGTTCGCGGTTTATACCTTAAAATCATATGCAGAAAATCAGCCGATAAACCTGCACGCGGCGGATCAGCAATCACAATATCATAATGATCCTTACCGTTCCACTTATAATGCCCCTCATTTACACATATAAATCTTACATTGGCGATTCCATTTTGCTGAGCATTATACTTTGCATCATGAACTGCCTGCAGATTGATTTCTATACCGATTACCGATTTTGCCTTTGCGGCCGCCAGAAGACTGATCGTCCCGATTCCACAACACACATCCAGAACACAATCATCCCTGCGAATAGATGCCATTTCCAAAGCCGTTCGATATAAAACTTCTGTCATTTTCGGATTGATCTGATAAAACGATGATGGAGAAATACGAAACTTTACTCCACCGATCGCATCTTCAATCCAGCCTCTGCCATAAAGTACCTTGAAGCGATCACCCAAAACCATAGATGTCTGTTGATGATTCCAATTCAAAACCAATGTTTCCATCTGCGGGCAATGTTGCTTTAACTGTTTTGCAAAATAATGGGCACCTGGAAGTTCTCGTGAACCGACAACCAATACGACCAGCGCTTTCTGCGTCTTTTCGGAAATGCGAATATATACTTGCCGTAAAACACCATGATGCTTGTCCTCATCATAAGGAGCTAATTTCATACTGTCCGCAATATGACATATTTGTACGATGATCTGATTAGCCAACGGATGCTGAATGACACAATCAACAACAGGCACCAGACGATGACTGTTTTCTTCATACATACCGGCCACAATCTGTCCACGCCGATTTTTCCCGAATACCGCATAGATTTTATGACGATAATGATACGGATCAGGCATGCCGATTGGATCACAGACATTTTCTTTCGGAAATAGCAATTGGATACGTCTCTTTTTTTCTTTCAACAATTCATCATACGAGCACGTCATCCCCAGACAGCCGCCACACTGTTTTCGATTTAAACATGGTTTCATAGCACAACTTCTTCCAGCGTATGCACGGTAGCCGCCCATTGTTTTTTCAATACTGCAAAATCCTGATGACCTTGGGCAACCAGTGTACAATGTGCAATGCCGATTGCGCGCGCCGTTTCCAAATCATGAAGCGTATCACCGATCATTTGACATGTTGTCGGATCAACATGACTTTCACGAATCCACTCTTTCGCTCTTTGAATTTTTGAACCGGCCAAAAGGTTATCAATTCCCAAAAGTACTTCAAAATAGCGGTCAAGGCCAAGCTGATGAACCTGTGATTCCAATTTATCCTGACGAGAGGCACTGATAATCATACAGTGATATCCTTTTTTGATTGCCTCTTCCAGCTTTTCTTTTACATATGGGGCTAAGCAGCAAGATGAAAAGCCCTTTTCATATCGACGATGAAATTCTGATGAAAGCTCCTCATAACTTTCATTTTGGAAATCATAACCAAGCTTACGATAATAATCCTGCACTGGAAAACAAAACATATGACGATATTCTTCCAGTGAATATCCATACTTCATTCCCCGCTCTTGCAACATTCTATTTTCGATGGAAAGACACAATTCAACATCATCTACAATGGTTCCGTTATAATCCCATATTAATGTATGCATATGCGTATCATAAGGTTTATGTAAATGAAAAGCCAGTTATTTTTACAAACTTTTGACACCCGACAGGTGATTGATACAAATCTTCCTGAACAGCCTCCTGCGCTTGCTGATCCGTAATATATTTCATTTTCACCATCCGAGCCAAAACTTTTTTCATGCGCAAGACAGCCCGATCATAACCGGTTGACAGCTGATAAGCACCAGGCGCATTCGGAATACCCGCCAAAATCGCTGCCTGTGCTAATGACAAATGATCAGGTGATGTATGAAAATAGCCCTTTGCCGCCTGCGCAATACCCCAATAGCCATCCCCGTAATAATTCATATTGGCATATAGAGCAAGCAACTCCTTTTTTGTATATTTTGATTCCAGATCATTCATCAAATATACTTCCGCAATTTTTTCGCGAATTCCCCGATGCGTATTTTGATAATACAGATTCTTGGCAATCTGCTGTGAAATCGTACTTCCTCCCTCAATGAACGCTCCCGCCTTCAGATTATTGAATATCGCCCGGGCCAAAGCCGGCCAATCAAATCCATAGCGTTTAAAATATCGCTGATCTTCAACCGCCACAATCGCATCCACAAAATATGAACTGAGATCTTCATACGCAACAAAATCAGCACGCTCCATGTAAGGACGAACCGCCTTTTCAACAGGCAACCGTGAAATCGCACTTTTATAAGCAGTATAACCTTCTTTTAAAAGCAAACTGCTGATTCCGACTATAAACAAAAATATCAACAATATCACTGTTTTCAATATCTTTTTCACACTACTATCATACGCAATTTCTATAAACTGTTCTTTAGTAAACATTTAAAATTCATTTAATTATCCTGATACCAGGCAACTACCGAAGAATCCTGCATTAAAACCGCTTCGCTTTGCCCACTGTAACTGCGCGAAGAAGACACAAAACGCAATTCGCCCGCCTGTTCTACGGCAGCCAATATCGGTACATCCGCATCTTTTACTGCTACAACGGCAATATACGGCAAGCCCGATGAATCAGGATCGCTGATTTCCATTCCCTGATGATCGCGGATAGATAAAACACGTACATTTGAAATCAATGGGCCGGCTATGGGATGTCCATCTTTTCCGATAATGGTTCCATATATGTCGACCCGCATACCAACCATTGTTCCTCCGCCAATTCGATTCAAGTCCACCTGCATGGTATAGGCCGATTGCCCCTCCTTCAAACGTGCAACCGGAGAATCAGGTAAATCTTCCTCCGCTTTTAACATCCGCGTATAAAAAAATGAGCCTGCCGGTATCATCCCCTCAATATCTGTCCACTTCCCAATAATAGAATGTACATCATGCACCGCATAGGCCCCCAGATAAGACTTAGGAAGAACCATCTCCAGCACATCTCCTTCCTGAATCTTCGTGCGCGGAGGGATATCATGAGACGCAACATATGTTTTTACAAGCTGCAGCTTTTGCTGTGAACGAAAATCAATCACAATAAAATCCACCCATACAAGTATACCGGCCAGCATAAAAATCAACAGACTCTGCCCCAAAAGCTTCCTCTTCATCTGACACCCGCTTTCTAAAGTATTTCTAGCCCATCGACAACCCATATAAAAAAATGCATACACACTGCATGCATTTCTTCATTCATTATACCGATTGTGGATGTTCTTTAAGCCACTGCCGAATCTTCTCTTTATTCTCCGGTTTGGAAGGCTTGCACTTTTCAATATCTCCGGTTCCATCCGCCAGTGCAGCCGCCATTCCCGCACATCCCGGATAGCCGCACCCCCCGCAGTTATATCCCGGTAACATACTTAGCAAATCCTCTGCCCGATGATCCGGCTCAACATGAAATACATTTCCGGCAATACCCAGAATTAAACCGCATATACAACCAATCACCAACATTGTAACCGCTGCCGTCATTATTCCTCACCCTCCTTCTTCTGGTTATTTCTCCGTATCTTACAACTTACAATACCACAAGCTCTACAATCAGGAACCGCGCTTTCACATCCCGGCGGTTTGGGCGTTCGATTATTCAAAACAACCGACCATGCGGTAATGCCTGCAAGCATACCCCCGATCAGAAGTGCATAAACGATGTGCATACATCAAACAATTCCTGCAAATGCGGAAAATGCAATTGCCAGAATCGCCGCTACAACAAACGCAATCGGATTACCCTGAAACATCTTAGGAATATCATTTCCATCCAGACGTTCACGGATAGTCGCAAATAAAACCAAAACAAGCATAAATCCGATCGGAA
>CAUTVM010000101.1:0-4736 GCA_963541855.1 uncultured Erysipelotrichaceae bacterium | reverse complement strand
CGCAATGGAATTAACACAAGTTTCAAGTAAATTGTATCCTTGTGAAATATTATCCAGAGCAACGAAAAGAACCGCACAATTAGTCGTGATCAACGGCAGAAAAATTCCCAGCGCTTTATATAACGATGGTGACTGCTTTTTGATAAACATTTCAACAAACTGCACAAATGAAGCAATTAATAAAATGAAACAGATTAATTTCATATAGCTGATTCCAAGCGGATCCAGCACATAATAATAAAGCAGCCAAGAAAGAACAGATGCTCCGAAGATAACGAAAATGACAGCGATACCCATGCCGATTGCCGAACTGAGCTTGGTTGATACGCCCATGAACGGACACATGCCGATAAAACGAGCCAAGATAATATTATTGATTAAAACGCCGGAGAAAAATAAGGTGAATAAAGATGTAAGTGTCATAAATCAAGCCCCCTTCGCTGCCTTCTTCACGGCTGCTTTTTTCTCTTCTTCTTTATTTTTTAGATATGTAACATATGCCGCTAAAATGGCAAATGTCAAGAAAGCGCCTGTCTGCGATTTAAAGACAGGAATTGTAAAGGCATCCGGAATCAAACGCCACGAGAAGACGATCTGCTGCGTTAACGGATTGCTCATGGAAAGCACACCCGTACCCAGTAATTGACGAATGATGCTCATAGCAAGCAGCGATATCGTATAGGATAAACCCATCATCAGCCCGTCACGTGCCGATGCGCCTATGCCATGAGAAGACGCATAAGCTTCCGCTCGCCCCAGAATAATGCAGTTTACAACAATCAGATCAACAAAAGCACCCAACGTACTGAAAAGACCGGGCATATATGCCTGCATCAATAATTCAACAATCGTTACCAAGGTCGCAATAATAACAATATAAACCGGAATATGAATTTCATCCGGCGTAATACGAGCGGTTAAGGAAATGATCACATTGGAAAGGACAAGAATCACAATTACCGCCAAGCCCATACCAATCGCATTATCTAATGCCGTTGTAATACCAAGTGCCGAACAGATACCAAGATATAAACCAAAGACCGGATTATTTAAAATCAGTTCTTTGGCAAAACCAATTTTCTTTTTTGTCTCACTCATCATCCGCTCCTTACTTTGCAACAGCCGCAAAAACAGCTTCCGCCGCGGCAACACCCTTACGAATCGCTTCTGTCGTTAAAGTCGCTCCCGTTAATAAAGGTGCTTCATCCTGAACATGCATGCTTTCAATCTGGGAAACATACTCCTCCTCAAAAGCACGCTGTCCGAAACCCGGTGATTCATTTTGTTCAACCGCTGTAAAACCGCCGACTGTTCCATCCTGATTAAAGGCAATCATAAACGTAAATCCAGCAGAATTGTATCCCATGCCGGCCACTTTAAAAACATAGCCTTTTCCCTTCGCCTCATATACGCCCTTTACAAGGCCCGTCTCATCCACATAATCTGTCACGGTTGTAAATTCCGCGCCCGGATATATCTTTTCCAGATTTTCTTTTTCCGCTGCGATTTTCTGCTCGGCAATAACCGGCTCCGTTAAACTATTTACTCCGGCCAGAAGAATACCGCATACTGCACAAAGCACGCCCAGAAGAGCAACTTTATAAAATGTAGAATCTTTCTTCATCATCTTTACACTCCGCCTATTGTTCCAGGGCAGCCTGCAAAGCCGCCTGCGCCATGCCATTCACCGCCTGAGATGTAAAAGTTGCTCCAGACAATTCATCAACCGGCGATGTTAAGGAAACGCCGATAAAGCTGTCCAGTCCACCCTCTTTGAAGAAAGAATCGCCTACACCGTCGCCATCGTCCTTTCCCGCAAGATCGGTGAAACTTTCAATCTTTCCATCTTTGACTTTAATCGTCGCCGTTAATGTACCCGCAAATCCCTTCGCTTCCACGGCATACGAACCATCGCCATTGTCCACTGCGGTTGCCTGCGTTTTACTATAATCACACTCCCCCAGCGTCTGCGAAGCGGAAGTGTCGGATGCTTTCGGATTTACTTCCGCCTTTGCCGCCGCTTCTTCCTCCGCCTCTTTCACCTTTTTTGCATTCGCGCTAAGCACACCGGTTCCTATGGCAATAAGCATCAGACATACGCTCGAAATAAATACTTTGCGTCCCATTTTTTTATGTTCTTTAATCTGATTTCCATCAAATATTTTATCAATTGCCGGCACCAGTGCATTCATCAACAAAATACTGTATAAAACACCATCCGGAAGATTACTCTTCAAACGAAGGATAACTGTCAATGTTGCCGCCCCAAGCGCAAATACAATCCGGCCGGGAATGGTAACCGGCGAAGTGACCGGATCCGTGACCATAAATACGGCACCAAACAATACCCCGCCCGCCAAAACATGAAATACGGGCAACCGTAAAGACACGCCGGTGATCAGAGCAATTAACATAGTTTCAATAAAAACAGTTGCCACATAAACAACCGGTGTCTGCCAGTCGATATCTTTCTGTATAAGCAGATAGATAAAACACAGCAGTAACAAAACGGCACACGTACTGCCAATTGTCGAAGTATAATTTCCCAGCAACATTTTCCCTAAAGTCGGAAGCTGGTCATATGCCTCGGCTTTCATAAGCCATCCTAAACTTTTCGCGGCCATCGTCGGTGTTGCTCCGGTCGCAAAATCTTCACTGTATGTAGCCGCAAAATTACTCATTAATACCGCTTCACCAAAAGCGGCAGGATTAAAGATATTCTGCCCGAAACCGCCAAACACATGCTTACCGAAAATAATGGCAATTGCTGTGCAGATCACCATTGCATAATAGCTTACACGCAGCTGTGAAATTAAAACCAGAATCAGCGCCGTCACCCAGGAATAATTCGATAAAATAAAGCTTTTAACATCCTGCTTTGTACATTTTGCCCACAACGCATCACAGATAAGTGCCGTCATGATCGCCGTCAATGTCAACCCGATAACGCGCAAGCCATAAGCGGCACCCATGACCGTGCTGTACCATGCCGTTGCAAATACAACAACCGCAAGCAGACACAGCGTCAGATCCTTCATAGTGGATGACGTACTTTGACCACTCCGGTAATTCGGCGAAGGTTTATATATCAGTTTCATTCCCGATACCCCCTACTTTGCCGTCACAAGAGCCATATAACGTTTCGCTCTTGCAACATTCTCTGTCACCTGCAATTTGGAAGGACAGATATAACTGCATAATCCACATTGAATACAACTGTTGACATCAAGCCTTTTCAGCGTCTCAATGTCTTTCATCTTCTCGGCAAACTGAATACGCACCGGCTCAAGGCCGGATGGACAGACTTCCGTACATTTGCCGCAACGCAAACATTTCACCGAAAGAACTTCCTGAAATTTGAGTATGGTTAGACCATTATTAGCTAAACCGATAACAAACTGATCATTAGGAATGGTAAGTCCCATCATCGGCCCGCCTGCAATCAGCAAACAATGATCGGATGCATAACCACCGCATGCTTCCACAATCGAGGCGGCCGGAGTGCCAATGGCAACATATACATTATGCGGTTCCTGAATCCCATCTCCGGAAATCGTAACCATTTTATGCGTAATCGGTTCGCCATTCACCAAAGCATTTCCGACAGCGATTGCCGTCGAGACATTATTCAGAACGCAGCCCGCTTCAGACGGAAGACGATCATAACGTTTACCCGTCAACTGATAGACAAGCGTACGCTCCCAGCCCATCGGATATAAATCCGGCACAACTGTAACCGTCACCTTAGTCCCTGTAAACAAAGCTTTCAGTTCTTCAACTTCCTTTTGCCAATGGCTCTTGATGCATACCGTCGTTGAAATATCGCCTGCCAGTTTCTGCAAAGCGAGAACGCCGGTTTTCAGCAATTTCATATGCGCGCGCATATGAGCAAGATCGGCGGTCAGAAACGGTTCACACTCAACAGCATTAATAAGCAGCATTTGTAAGCCGTCAATATGCGCATATTTATTAAAGGCCGGGAACCCGGCCCCCCCAAGGCCTGCAATACCTGCTGCTTTGATAAACTCCAACAATTCTTCACGTGTTACTTTTTGCCAGTCAAATGCAGGAAAGGCACGAACTGTCGCATTTTTGTGATCATTTTTGATATGCAGATGTGCCGTCGGTTTCAAATTGGATGCCATTCGTTTTTCAATACCGATAACAGTGCCTGAAATCGGAGAAAAAATGGGAATATACCAAAAATCATTGGTCGGCTCGCCGATTCTCTGCCCGGCTTTTACCTCATCTCCCTCTTTTACCAACGCTGTACATTCCGCGCGGCCATTCACAAGCGGAATATAAAGATCATCCGCTTCCGATAAAGTCAACACCGGCTGATCTGCCGTCAGTTCCTTGTGCCCTTCCAGATGCTGGTGCATCGGTCCGGTTAAAAATGACATATTTCTCCCCTCTCTTGAAAACTTCTAAAATTATAGCATTAAACCCTTGTAAATCTGTCTGATGAACTGTTTTAAATAAGCTTTTTTCATCCATTGTTCTCTTTTCAATGACTGCTATAATTAAAAACGATGACGAAAACGAAATGGACATGTATATTTTTGACGCTTGCATTGCTCAGCGGATGTGATTGGCGCAACAATCCAGCACAAAAGACAGAATATCCAACTTCTTCTTATTCCGATACCAGCATAGACAGCGGTTTTGACACCGTCTTCAGCATGCGTGAATATGGTGTAGAAGAAGAAGTCTTTAAGCAACACTTCGCGCAAGCC
>CAUTVM010000100.1:0-4813 GCA_963541855.1 uncultured Erysipelotrichaceae bacterium | reverse complement strand
TGGTGGGGCCGACGGGACTTGAACCCGTACGGTATTGCTACCACCGGATTTTAAGTCCGATGCGTCTACCGGTTCCGCCACGGCCCCGCTTGAAAAATGGAGGTTCCTGCCGGAGTCGAACCGGCGCTCACAGAGTTGCAGTCTGTTGCCTTACCACTTGGCTAAGGAACCATCCGTTTTTAATGCTCATCCATGATAGCAAAGCCGTCTGCAAAAAGCAATAAAAAACGAATGGCCTTTCTGTTCTCAAATGGCTGATTCATCGTGCATAAAAAGCCCAAATTCACCAATTCATTATCTTTTGGATAATTGCACGCTGCAACAACGGTAACCAACAACCATATTAAAACGAACGCGAAAATAAATCGTTTCTTAAAGCATCTAAATTCTTACCTTCTCACCAACCATTTCAATCCTGACTTCCGCGTAAAAATGTTAATAAAGCCAGAAGCGAACTGTTGTAGTAAACCGCTGTTTCATTCGTCGAATAGCTCCTGTATGAATCGACATAAACTTTTGCTTCGGGCGTATCTGATGAAAGCGCCTGTGTCATTTCATCTTCCCGCGCTCCGTCCGGGCCTCCGACCAAGGCCCCGGGCAATAATACATTTTCAGCTAAAGACAAGCGATTATGAATGGACTTTGGACTATATGTTCCAAAGCCGGTCACAAAACATGTATTTAACGCATTCTTTCCCAAAAGATAAGAAAGCTGTTCATAAGCCATGTCCAAAGAATCCTGACGCCCCATCAGATCATAGTACATGCACAATAACATGCCGTTATTCGCCGTCTGATAATTCGAACCCCAGTTGTATGCATTTAAAGACATGCCATAACCGTTTCCCTGCGCCATATTCAAAACCGCTTCCGCCTGCATATTGAAATCGTTTTTCAGATCGCGATAAAAATCCGCATCATCCTTTTTCCCCATGGCCGAAGTCAGATACAGCCACGTCCCATACCCGCCGTTGGTATTCCACGCAAACCCCTGAGCGACCGCGGCATCCGCCTTATATAATTTCTTCGCTTCCTGCAAATATGACGTATCTCCTTTAGCAACATAGAGCGCCATAGCCGCAAAGAAACGACCATCGGTATCCTGATCATCCAGATAAACACCGGCATTATATCCCTCCGGATTCGCGATCGAAATCAGATCCGGATGCTCCCGGAGCCACTTCCACGCCTTTTCCGCCGCCATCATACATTGATTGGCAAAATCCTTATCAAAAGGCGCATATGTTATAGAAGCAGTTGCCATGACGCCCACAAAGGCACTGGTCGAAGTGGTTTCCTCAGGCATGATCATCAACGCCGCATGATCATTTGCCGGATTGGCAAAATCATCCGGAAACTTTTCCGTCACCACGCGCGCAAAGACGCCGCCATCCTGCCCTTGCATCTTCAATAGAAAACGCAATTCATACCGTGCTTCATCCAGAATATCCGCCATCCGATTTCCACTGTCCGGACCGTTCAAAGAATCATTGAATAACTGCGGCGATCGCATATAGGCCAACAATAAATCTTCGGCCGCTTTTGCACCGGTCTTCGTATAACGGCCAAAATCACCGGCATCATGCCAGCCGCCCGTAACGTCAACTGTCTGATCCGTATCCAGAATCGTCGCTTTTTCAACATGACATGCCGCATGCCCAAGCCCATCCGCCCAGCTTGATTCCAAATCCATTCCGCAGCGCTGATAACTCAACATTTTCAAAACCCCATCCGCTAAATTCGCAAACGGATCAGAAGCAATCGTAAATACCGGTGAAACAACACCGATCTGGGCACGGATATAATACGTACCCGGAGTCTGGAAAGCTGAAAAATCACCATAGCCATTTATTTCACCGGTCTTTTCATTAAACTTCTTATGAACAATCGAACCGGTATAAGCAATCGTATGATCTTGCGCATTGACAACGTCAAACAAGTCGCCCGCATCATAGATAAAAGTACATCGCTTCAATCCCGCCGCCATATATCCAACCTGATTGACACGAACAGATTCAACCGGAGACGAACAGGAAAGACGTACATGACTGAAAGAGACCGTATGTTCATCCAGTGATCCCGCCCCCCCGACATAAAAGGCGATGCGCCCGTTGAATGTTTGTTCCGCCTCCATCGTAAAAGGCATTTCGATATATGCCTCCGTTTTCGTGGAAGAAATATCCTTCTGCGCATAAACTTCGCCGGAATCCGCATCCAAAACCGCGATCCGCATGGAGCGCTCCAAAGTAGAACTGACATTCAGATACAGTGTATATTCCGTTTCGCTCGTTAACGGGATGCCATCCCGATACAGCATGGAACCTTCCAGAGAGGAACCGGTATTATGCACAAGCATCTGCATGCTGTCATAGGAAAAATTTCCCTCAATGTTGCCGTCCGAAGTCTGTATACTCCATCCGCTGGAAAATCCCTCATCAGGGAGAACGGACGCCTGATATGCAGAATGTGAAACCAGATTTTGAAAATAAGCCGACGGAATTTTCAGAGTGTTCTTTTCCGGTTCAGCAGAAGAGGACGGACTTGGACGCGTAGATGCATGAGATTGAAAAATCCGCATGGCTCCTATGCCGAGCACAATCGCAAGATCTGTCAACAGCAATACGATCAAAACATGTTTCCAGTCGATTCTTCGAACTTTGCTCATGCGTTTCATTATAGCAAAAAACACCCTGTATCCAATCTTGAGAGTTTAACCGGAAACACTCATCTTTACCCGCGTATACAAGTCCGCCAGAACCCGCGTCATCTTCGCATTAAAACGAAATACTTCATCTTTTTCATATCCCGTCCGCGGCAGATAGGCACTGTTGTCAAAAAAGTCTCCCCATTCTCCCGCCTCTTCATCACGGACTTCTTTATTGGGCGATGTATATCCGACATATTCCGTATTGGCTCTGGCCGTATCCTCCTCCAGCATGTAATTGATAAAGGCATTCGCCAAAGCCGGACAGGACGCATTTTTAGCCACAACCATTGCATCTGTCCACAGGTTCGTACCCTGTTTCGGCTCAAAATAACGCATGTCATCATTCTCCGATAAAACATAGGCGGCGTCCCCGGAATACATAACTGCAATATCCATATCACCATTGGCCATACCGTCTATGACTTCATCCGTCACGTAAGCCGGATCAATCTTTCGATTCATTTCCATCAGCCATTCATACGCTTTCTGAATTTCATCCATTTTTTCCGTATTCATGGAATAGCCGGATGCTTTTAGGGCAATCATGAACATATCCCGCTGCGAATCATATACATATATGCGGCCTTTAAACCGCTCATCATGCAAAATATTCCATCCTTGCGCTTCAATCAGCTCAGGATCGACAACCTGCCGATTATAAACCAGCCCAACTGAGCCATAAAAATAAGGCGCCGCATAAATACCCTGCGGATCAAACTTTTTAACCATTTCCAGAACCGATGGATCCACATTCGATAAATTCGTTACAAGCGACAAATCAAGCGGCTGTAACATGTCCTCATTCAACAGCCGTTCAATCATATAATCACTTGGAATCAGAACATCATAAGAGCTGCCGCCAAGCAACTTTGTATATAGTGTCTCATTGGAATCAAATACATCATAATTGACCCGCGCATGAAAGCGGCGCTCAAAGTTCGGTATCGTTTCGTCCGCAATATATTCACCTGCATTATATACGTTGATGACATTGCAGCCATATACTTTTTCAGCATCAATTGTCGGCTGATCACAAGGAGCGGAAGATGCTGTACACCCCGCTAAAAGACAAATACCGACCATTTTTGACAACAAATGTTTCATGCACGCACCTGCCTTTTCATACGTTTCTGATGCCATAACGGAACCAGATTGACAACCGTCAATACAACCGTAATCAACAACACAAGCATAGTGGATAAGGCATTGATGGTCGGATTGACACGCTTTACATTGGCATAGACAAACATGGAAATATTACTGACACCGGGGCCGGTCGTAAAAAGAGAGATTACAAAATCATCAAAAGACATGGAAAAGGCAACCAGTGCGCCAGCAATCATCCCCGGTTTGATCTGCGGCAGAATAACCTTGACCAAAGCCTGCAAGGGCGTACAGCCCAAATCCATCGCCGCTTCCGCCATATTGGGATCCAAAGCCTGTAAACGCGGCATCACCGACAACATAACATACGGAATACAAAAGGCAATATGCGCCAGCAACATCGTGAAAAAACCGGTCTCGACATGCAGAGAAGTGAACAGCAGCATGAAGCCGATCGCCGTTACAATATCCGGATTCAGCATGGGCAGATGATTGATCTGTAAAACCGCATCACGAAGCGTTCGTCTGCTCTTGCTCAGGCCGATCGCCGTGATTGTCCCGATCAAGGTCGCAATCAAAGTTGCCAGCAAAGCACATACAAGCGTATAACCAACCGCTTCCATAAGCGGTCTTGAAACAAACATCTTTTCATACCAGCGTAATGAAAAGCCGGTAAAACGAGTCAGTGATTTAGAACGATTGAAGCTGAAAAAAATCACATAAAGAATCGGCATATAGAAGAAAGCCACATTCAGCCAGAACCAAGCCTTCTGCCAAAACGGAATTTTATCTTCCATCATGACACCTCCCGCTGCTCTTGATGTACTTCAAGGCGACGGGTCACAAGCATGGATACAAGGATGACCAAGGCCATGATCATGGATATGGCCGAGCCGAAATTCCAGTCGCCGGTCGTAATAAAATAATCCTCAATCAGATTACCGACCAGAACATACCGGCCCCCGCCCAGAAATTTAGGAATGAAAAAAGAAGATACGGCGG
>CAUTVM010000099.1:0-4870 GCA_963541855.1 uncultured Erysipelotrichaceae bacterium | reverse complement strand
CTCTTATCAAAACAACACGAAGTCATATGATTCTGACAGTCCAAATATTGATGATGCGTAAGACCTTTTCTGATACACTGCTATACAGCGATTGATATGATACGCGGCCTGTGAAAAAAGGCTCTATAGCTGGGAAGGTTGTCCTTATCATGCCATAGAACCTTTTATTTTCCGCTCTCTTAAACCATATTGCTTTTAAAGCATATCTGCTTTCTTATTCCAGCGTCAGAAGCAACGCCATTTTGAATTTCTTCGTTGCTTTTACAGAGTGAATGCCGCCTTTTGCAAAGTGGAAATTTTCACCCGCTCTGATTGTATGCTCTTTGCCTTCATAACCGATCATACCCGAACCTTCCAGTGCAAACACAATTGCCTCGCCCGGTGCGGCATGCTTTGAAAGACCGGTGCCTTCATCAAAAGCCATGAGTGCAAATTTCATTTTGTCATTATGGACAATGTCCATATTTACGATCTTTCCATCCTGATATGGCACCAGTTCTGCCAGTTTAAAAACTTCTCCTGCATGAATTACTTTATTCATCGTATCTTCCCTCCTGATTATAATTTCCGTATAAACGCATCCTGTGTCCGTTCTCATGCCGATGGGAGTGTCCGCGGGTGTCAGGATACTTTCGGCTGTATTTAATTCCATACTGTTTACTCCGTCATAAACATTCAGTTTCCCATCCGCCACAAGAATCAGTTTGCAATATGGGTAAATCTCCGTGCTGATATCAGCTCCCTTGGCAAGGGAAAAGTAGGTGATGATGTTTTCTCCGCTGTTGACTTCCTTTGACACTGTACATCCTGAAAGCGGCGGATTATCCTTCGCTATGGAGAAAACCTCTCCTGTTTTTTCCTTCATTGCTGTTTCCCTTCTGTTTCCTGATTCACGCTGGCCATGGCGATGTACCCTATATCCTGTTTATGGTTATTGAAGAAATCAAACAGCCCCATGAACATGGCGATATTCTCTTTCTGCGTTCCGTTTTTGATGATCTTTGATGTTATTTCCTCTCCTTCATCATGAATCATCCCCTCCGGATCAAGAAGCGTCATATTGCCGGTTTTAACCACACATGAAAATCCATGACTCTCCATTTTTTTCTTCCACCCCTTCTCGGTCAGCGGTTCCACATGAACATTGATCGCACGGCTGATCCCCGCGATAATCTCCCGGCAAGTCTTCATATCATTCCGGCGCAGAAATACATCCTGCGTGAGAAGAAGCCCGCCCGGTTTCAGAACACGGGCATATTCACGAAGTGCCTTATCTTTTTCATCACCGATCAGCATGGTAAGCATTGCTTCATTTATTACAATATCAAAGGCGGCATCAGGGAAAGGAAGTTTAAACGCACTTCCTTCCACGAGAGCTATCTTATCCTCCAGCTGTTGTTCCTTTACATTTTCCGCCGCCTTTTGAAGCGCACCGCCATCAAGGTCAAGCCCGGTCACGTGACAGCCATACTGCTTTGCAATCTGTATCATGGTTGTGCCCATATTACAGGCAACTTCAAGAATGTTTGTTTCCGAGCGAATGTCGGCCTGCGCAAGCAGCCAGCTCGTCGCTTCTATGCCGCCGGGACGAAGCCTTGTCTTTCCCATTCTTGCAAGAAAAGTATGCCCTGCCTCATGCCCTTTTTGGGAAGGTCTGTCTTCTTCAATATTTGTAACTTCCGTGATTGCAAATCCGTTCTCCTTCAGAACAGACACAATCTTCTCCATGGAAATATCCATCATTTCAGCTCCCTTGGGGATTGTCATGATCCTTCCAACCGTTTTTCTGATTGCGGGATTCGCTATGGGAGTGAAACCAAGTAAAACCATCATATCAACGAGCTCCGGATATTCCTGCGTCAGTTCATATATCGATTTATTGAAATCTATTTTCTTGTTCAAATTTTTCGTTCCTTTCATTCAAATAAATGGGCTGTTATTTATATATTCAATATACATGATGGTCATTGTTCAACCGTCTCAGCCCTGCATCAGTTTCCGACATTTCCTTATCCCGTATAACCGCCGGAATTCAACCATGCCTGAACAGATTGGCCTTGCGATCCGCACGTATCATCCATGCATAGATGGCGCATTTAGATCTCACTTTCCTTTTTCATCTTACGGTCTCTTTCTTGCAATTACGGTAATCCATGGTCGGGAAGGATGATGGACGACCGATACTTCGAAAAAGCCGACCGCTGTCAATGCCGTCTCTATTTCATTCACGGTATGCACCTTCATGCCCCTGATAATCTTCTCAAATTTCAGACTTGCGGCATCCGTTCCGTCCGATTCATTGCAGATCACGAAAATCCCTTTCGGTTTCAGCACGCGGGCGACCTGTCCGAAGCACTTCTTCAACCCCGGCCAAAAATAGATTATCTCAAACGCTGTGACCAAGTCATATTTCTCAGCTTCCAAGGTTAAAGCGGACACATCGCCTTCCTGCACATCACACCGGCCTTTAGCAATCATGTCTTTGTTGTATTCCCGTGTTTTCTTCACGCTGAGCAAAGAGTAGTCGACCGCCATGAGATGAGAAGACGGATATTTTTTCAGCAGCTCGCCGGCATTACGTCCTCCGCCGCAGCCGATATCCAATATCTCCATAGGAGAAATATCCATCAGCTGACTCATCCCCCAGTCAGAAAGCTTTGCATGCCCGGTATTCATACCGGCGATCATCATCCTGCCAAGAATTCCTTCCGGCTTTCTTGTCTGGTTAAAGAAATTTTTCAACAGTCCCATAACGTTCTCTCCAGTAGGTTATCTTTCTATCGGCTTATTCCGGATTTTTTGCTTTATCCCCGATCACCCAGTAATCACATATGCCTTCCCCATGGGCTACGGTATGTTCCCGGATCAGGCGTGCATGCATCATCGCTATCATCATAAAGTCAGTGTTACAAAGTACCGGATTGATTTCCTCATAGCCGTATTTTTTACAGAAATCCGCAATCGGGCAATGGGTAAAATGATAATAGAAACCGTCTTTATGCAGGGCGGTGTCAAAGTGAAAGTCCCATGTATTCCAATCCTCCGGATGCTTTTCGGCCCACGCTGCATGCTTCTTCATCATTTTTCCGAACGTTCGGATGCCCTTAACAGTGTTCATGTCGACCATTGCTGCCAGAAGTGCCTTCATCGGCTTAAAGTCCAGAGCACGAAGCATGATCTGACTGATCTGGTCCGGCGTGATCTTCCGATCACTTGCCAGCCAGATCGCAATAATTACAAAAGATGTGGTGATATTGGAACACATCGGGTTCTTGTCGCTGATGCCTTCCACTTTGGTAAGCATGTCTTTGTAAATCGGCTTTGCTTTTTTTAACAACTCGCCTGTATCCGGCCAATAGTCTTTCAATGGCTTCTTCATACGGCCGATCATGAAGTGCCAGATCATAGGATTGTATTTCATGGCCTGCTCCTTGCTTCTATAAGATACGGTCAAATGTCTTTTTTATTGCAACACCTTAAAATATTCCTGCCTGACCGCTTTCGCCCACACTGTGAAAGATAACGGCCATGCCTTTTAGCGCAAACTGTCTGTAGGCATCCGGATGAAGCAGAAACTTCCCCCCATCGCATATGACACTCATTCGTTTCAGAATCTTTTCGCCAAAGGGCTTTCTATTCGCTCGGCAAATACAATAAAGAGTAAAACCTTTTTGCTGTGAAAAATTCCCAAAGAAAGTATGAAAATATAAATTCCACATCGTTTACCGTCACTTCTTTTTTGGTTCTTCGTCCAGCTTCCCTCAACAACTCCAAACTCCATTCAACAGTCAAAGAATCATATGGCGTTGAAATTCCTGCCGTTCATAAATCATCTCCCTATCTTTTTAAGTTATGCCGGCTAACTGTCGCCTTTGAAATCTGTATTAATTGCCGCTCTTTGTCAGCTCCGTCATACGGCTTACATAACTTGATAATATGATACACCCATTTCCATATCTTTCCCGTGTTCCGACACTTGTCGGCCGTTTCTGGCCTTTTGACAGTCGAAGGACTGTAAATCTTTCGAAAAATCATTATTTCGCGCAGTGGAAAATTTAAAATCAAATATTTTTTCAACATGTTATGATTCTTTAGACACTATTTTTAAAAGGAGATCGGCTATGGCAAAAGGAACAATCCGGGCAACGATAAAATCCCTGTATCCGGATTTAAGTACAAAAGAAACAGAAATTGCAGACTATATCTTAAAAGAGCCGAAACTGGTTTCCCGCTCTACAATAAAAGAAATCGCTGCCGCCCTGCATATGGCCGATTCTACAGTTTTTCAATTCACCAAAAAACTCGGCTTTCCGAATTTCCGCGAATTTCGCACTGAGCTGCTGACCGAAGAATTTGATCCGGAAATTTCTATTCATGAACATATTACCGGCAAAGATTCAGCACTGGATATGGCCCGCAAAGTCTTTGAATCCAGCATTCTTTCTTTACAAGCCACTTCCTCCCTTTTGACGCAAAAAACCATGCAGCAGGCGGCCGAGATGATCATGCATTGTCGATGTCTGACCTTTTTCGGCGCCGGGGGTTCCAATATGATCGCCCAGGATGCTTTTCATAAATTTCTGCGCTCTCCTATTCATTGCCAGCATACGATTGATTCCCATATGCAGCGCATACAGGCTGCGCTTATGAAAAAAGGCGACTGCATTATCGCCATCTCCCATACTGGGCAATCTAAAGAAACATTAGAAACCGTTCGCTTAGCAAAAAAAAATAATGCCGCTATCATCGGCATCACCAGTTTTCCGCTTAGTCCGTTAGCCAAACTCGCCGATGTCATTCTGATTTCCACTTCTGAAGAAACGGAATTTCGCCAAGAATCTCTTTCCAGCCGCATCACCCAGCTGGCATT
>CAUTVM010000098.1:0-4878 GCA_963541855.1 uncultured Erysipelotrichaceae bacterium | reverse complement strand
CCCTTCAGCCACGACACATTGATTAATCAGAAGAATGTGATCAAAATAGTCGCAAATGGTATGCAGGTCATGGTGCACACAGACAATTGTCTTGCCGGCTTTCTGCAGCTCCTTTAATTTCGCCATAATGATTTTCTCGCTTGTCTGATCGACGCCCGCCAGCGGTTCGTCCAGCATGACCAGATAGTCATCATGACATAAGGCGCGGGCAATAAAGACCCGTTGCTTCTGCCCGCCGGACAGCTGGGAAATCTGCCGCTCGGCATACGCCTCCAGTCCCATCGCCCGCAGTGCCTGCTCGGCTCTTCTTTGATCCGCTTTTTGCGGCCGCTTCAGCCATCCCAAACTCGCATACCGCCCCATCAGCACAACTTCATGCACGGTAATGGGAAAGCGCCAGTTCACCGCGGAAATCTGGGGCACGTAAGCGATCGTATGACGGACCTCGGCAAGGGTTTTGGAATTGATTTCAATCTTGCCGGAAAGGGGCTTGATGAAGCCGAGTATGCACTTCAGTAAGGTTGACTTCCCGGCTCCGTTGGGACCGACGATGGCCGTGAGTGAATTTTTTTCAATCGCAGCATGGATGTTTTGCAAAACGGGAGCGCCGCCATAGGAGGCGGACAGGTTATGAATCTGAATATATTCCATACGCGGTTCCGGCTTTATTTCAGATTGGAGACGATCAGGTCGACGTCAAAACGATACATGGTGATATAGGTGTCGCCTTTTTGGCCTTTCGGCGCCAGAGAATCGCTGAACAGCTCCTGATCCTGTCCGCGGACGATTTTCACGTCGAAGCCTTTGGCCAGGCAGGACTCCCGCAGTTTCTCCATGCGGGCCGGGTCGGTTGTCGACTCGGCGAAGATCGCCTTGATCTGATGCTGTACGATAAATTCAGCCGTTTCCGCCATATCGCGATTGGATAATTCCGCATCTGTACTGACGCCCTGCGGCGCTTTGACCTGCATGTGATAACAGCGGGAGAAGTAATGAAACGCGTCGTGGGGGGTAACCAGGATTCTTTGCCCCTCGGGAATCAGCGCCAGCTGTTCTTTAATGTAGCGATCAAGCTCATCCAGCTCCGCATGGTATGCATGCAGATTTTTCTCGATCGTTTCTTTCTTCTCCGGAAGCAGTTCGACCAATGCGGCCGCCGCCGTACTGCATGCCTGCTTGTACAAACCGGTATCAAACCAGAAATGTGGGTCGATCACTTTCTCTCCATGCTCTTCCATTTCGCCGATCGCGGCCGTATCAAAATCCTTAGTGACGGCAACGGCGTCGACGGCGCGCAGTAAGTCGGTCATTTTCCCTTCAAAATGCAAACCGTGATACAAAATCAGATCGGCCTGCTGCAGCTTTGCGTTATCCTCCGGCTTTGCTTCATAGGTATGCGGATCTTCTCCCGCCGGAATGATCAGGGAAGTCGTAACCGCATCGCCGGCAAGAACTTCAACCATGTCCTGTAAAAATGATGTGGTGACGGTGACATTTTTCTTTGTGCTTTCCCGATCGGTCGCTGTCGTGCTGCCCGTACATGCGCAAAGCAGTAAAGAAGCCGCGATCCATATCCATTTTTTTCTCATCTGTATACTCCTATGTTAGTTATGACTAACCGTTAAGAGCATACACCTTTTATGAGTTAGTGTAAACTAACTTTATCTTCTGCCCGTTTTTAGCGCATCCAGCTTTGCACAACAGGAATAAAAAATCTCGTCTGTTTCATATGTTGTCACTTCTTTAGCTCCCATATTGCATTCAGAAATTTTTAAAATTCTCAAAAGTCAGAGCTGTCATTTCGGAAACACCGAAATAGAAGAGCAGGCGCCAAATCTGCCGGCAATTTTGAAAAGGGACAAGAAAAAGCTCTGAAAATATAAATATCCTGATTATTCGGAAAGCTACATTTGGCTGAATCCAATCATCTTTTGCAAATGGATGGTTTCTTGAAAAAAGTTGAGTGCGAACTGTTTCCGTTTCTCTGTACGTTTTTTATGTGAATTGTGTTCGCTCAATGGATAATATGTCGAATTACATCATCGAATGACATCCCTTTACTTTTGAAACGATTGATATATGCCGGATGATATGTCCAGTAAACCGGCATTGATAATTTCGTCAATGCTCCACTGATCTGAACGCAATAATTCTCTGCAGACGCTGACGGCTTGACAGCCGCCAATTGATCCTTCTCAATCTTTAAAGCGGTGCAAAGCGAATCAATGTAGCGAGGTCCTACCAGGAAAATAATTACGTCAGGTTTCAATATATCTATTTCTTTTTGTACAATTGTTTTTTCGCCTTCCTTTACGGGCGAATTAAAAACAACTTCCTCACCGATTGTTAATGGTTTTGTCTTTTTGTTTATTAAATCAAATCTATGGAATTTGTCCAAATCCGACCAGACTGGATCCCAGCCATGTTCCTTTATTTTTCGAAAGAAAGTCCAGAAAGATGAGGCATTCCATTTTGCCTTAGACTCATCACAATCGGTTTGATACACTTGGCACAAGGTATAGTTAATTACCCACCCCTGTATGTCCTCAACAGAATTGTTTGCATCAAAATAAAAATTTCTTGCTTCTTGTCCATAAAGTAGAATACGTCTTCCCTTTGCATTGGCATAATATTCTGTAATGCCCGGCACAAACACATCAGAAAATTTCCCCTCATCCGATTTCAGAAGCTTCTGAATCCGATCAGAGTCCCTCCAGTCTCGTATTATACTTCTTAATTCATCATTCACTTCATTCTGATTCATGCTCGTTCTCCTTTCTGCCATAGGCCTTCTCAATCGAATCAATGAATTCTAAAAATTCATTTTTAACATCCTCCGGTTCCTTGATGACAATATTGCATCCATATCCTGCAAGCCATTGATAGAATCCTTCCGACGGCGCTACTTTAACATGTACCAGAAAGCTTCCGTTCGGCTGATTGATCATGACAGTATTCTTTCCGAATTTCTTCTGAATATTCCTTCTGACCCATTTTGAACAATGCAATGTTAAAACTTCAGACGTTCCGTTATACAGGTGGACAGATTCTTTAAGGTATCGGGTGATACTGAAGGAAGAACCCTGATTTTTGAATTCATAGATTTCATTGATCGGCCGAATCGAATTTGTTGTTTCCGTTATCTTTTCCATTAAATCCAACTTAAAATGAGTCGCGTGTTCATGTTCAGACGGATTGGCAATCAGATAATATTCATTCTCATAAAGCGGAAGATAATAAGGACTTGCCGTATAGATCTTCCCATTGCGATATGGTTCTTTCTTTCCATCCGGGCCGACAGTCATATATTGAAAGGAAATTTGATGTCGGTGCATGATTGCATGAAGTACAGTGTCAAACTTGATTTTATTTGTTGAATCTTCTGATTTCAAAGAGGAATCAATATAAGTGGTTGAAGAAATCAACTGTTTTCCATTTTCTGTAGCAATTGATTTAAGCTTTTGAATCAGCTTATCCGAATCTTTTTCCGTAAGCCATGTCGCGGAAAAAATCGCATCCGCAAGTATCTTAAGCTCATAATCTTCAAACAGCTGATCGGTCATATAAAACCCATCATTATGGCTCTCACACTTCACAATACTAAAGCCTGCTTCGCTTATTGTATGAAGATCTCGTGCTATTGATTTCCGTTCTGCATTTATTCCTTTTGACTGAAGATTACGAATGATCTGTGATATATTCAAGGGATGGTCTGCATCTGTATGTTGCATGATTTCCAGAATATAAAGCAATTTTAGCTTATTTTTTTCTGCCATCTCGGAAGCCTCTTCAATAATGCCACTATATCATATCACTGCTGCTGATGGGTTCAAAAACCGTTTACTGGATAGCTTTAGTATCGACCAATGTTTCAGACTTTCTTCTGCACTCTTGAATCTGATCGCTTAGAAGAATTTCTTTCTGGAAAATTGCATCTGCAAGAGCATCAACAAACCGGCTGTGCTTCATCAGAATGTAAGCGGCAATCTTCTCTGCTGTTACAGCAAGCACTTGTATGCCGATATCTATTTGTTCTTGATGCATGTTATTTTCGCTATCTAAATTAAACCAGATGCCGTCTGCGCTAATTTCAGTAAGAAGTGCCTCTGCCTGTTCACGCTGAACAAAAGATACTTTATTTACGATACCGTATTTCATGATATCAATCATTCGAGACGCTGCATCCCCGATCATATTTCGTTCATATATTTCTTCTCTTTCGGCAGAATACTCTCCATCATTTTTCTGCTTGGAGATGGCGCCGCTTCTCCCTCCGTCGTACAAATAGATTCCTGCCATTTCGACCGAGCCGGGGCACATAACTTCCAAAGCAACTACTTTCGCTGCAACTTCATATGCTTTTTGTCGAAGGTCCTTTCTTTCAACCTTTCTATATAACTCCTTTAGCCGAAAGACGGATACTGTTCTTTTAATTTCCAAGTATGCATAGAAAAAATCTAATGCCGTGATATACGAATGATTCATCTCCGCAGCTCCCATGGCAGCTTTATCAATCATTTGATAAATTTCTAACGGCGTCGTTCCCGGTAAAGACAAGATCTTGGCAATCTGCAATGGTGTAATCTCCGGATCAACATTTAGGGTTCTGATGGAAGACTGAACAATATCACAAATATCCTCCTGATCAAGAAAATCAAGGTCCAGAGAAATATCAATTCTTCCCGGGCGAATCAGCTTCTCTCTAAAACTGTAATTAGTAGTAGTAAGCAGAACAAATACATTTTTATCTTTTACAAAGTCAATGCATTTTTGCAGTTGTACTTCATTAAATGCAGATCTTGCCGCAAATTGATCCAAGTCATCTAAAAAAACAATAGATGGTGCATGATTTACTGCTGTCTGAAATAATTCTTTCAT
>CAUTVM010000097.1:0-4917 GCA_963541855.1 uncultured Erysipelotrichaceae bacterium | reverse complement strand
ATGCTATCAACTGATTTAAGTATATGTTACGCTCTTTCAAATCATTGTATTTCATCGAATATATACCTCTTTTAATAGCACGATACCCTAAACTTTTGCTTTTTTCAAGTTTGAGGTATTTATTACCTAAATTTTTAATTTTTGATCATCATCTCACTCGCCTGACTGTTCAAGGGATAATATTCGTAGAAATTGAGATTTTATAAAAAAGATGCTATTGCTCCAAATATACAAAACATCATCAGCAAATATAACAATGTCGTTTCTACACCAAGTGAGAATGTCAGAAAGACAGTGATGATACTCCATAAAAGACTAATTGGGAACAAGATTATTTTAATTATCCATCTTATCATTTCTTATTCCTCGCTTCCTAAATCGTTTTTTGTAGCTCCACACATCCCATGCCAAGACAAACATAAATATCAATATAATTTTTCAGGAGTTTTTTCGCCCTCTTTCGCCATCTTCGTTGAACACATAATGTTTGTAAAGCTGCTTAAAATGCAGGATTTTCACTATTTGACTCTTTGTATCAACGCTATGCACTTCTTCGTTTTTCTAATATGAATACGGCTAATTATTCTTGGTTGTCCTTTTGTTTTTATATCAAAAACATCACATTTTAGTTAGAATGATGGTGAAAGTAACAGAAAAATGAGCACATGAAAGGTAGGCAGGATCTACTGTTCAAAAAATTTGAAAGAGTTGATTCTACTTCATTAACGGATGAAAGTTATATGCCGATTCTTCGTGTGTGATTGATTCTGAAACTTTTGGTTATCTTCTTACTTTAGAAGATATGGTTTTAGGATTACTTCGTCGGCTGGGATTTCGGTAATTCCAAAACCGCAAAGTTTTTTGGCCATTTCTTCATTAAAGAAATGGATAAGCTGTAGGGATGATCTTCCGTGCAGCTTTTCTTTTGGGTATGAATTGATATGGGCGCTAATGAGGTTTGCCTTTTCTTGTGAGGTAAGTCCCAATGCATAGAGATCACATCCTT
Organism: uncultured Erysipelotrichaceae bacterium; assembly: GCA_963541855.1. Classification (GTDB taxonomy): domain Bacteria; phylum Bacillota_I; class Bacilli_A; order Erysipelotrichales; family Erysipelotrichaceae; genus Bulleidia. Next base: position 3,911 of record CAUTVM010000097.1, on the reverse strand, counting down.
TTGGACATATCTCCCTTACCAAAAGATGTACGTTCTCTAAACTTCCTTTCTGCCAGGAGGCCATCGAATCACAGTAAAACATGCGGGTCCTGCGTGTACCATCCTCACGCATCTCGGCTTCTTGGGCCAAGATGAATTCACTTCCTCTGTCCGTCAATATGATCTCCACTTCTTTCGCGAACATTTCCTTTCCCAGTATCCTTTTCGCCATTTCCGCTGTCAGATATTTCATGGGACATACATTTGATTACACGGTTACATTGTTCAGCCCTTTGATATCATACATTTCAGAATCATACCTACTACGGCTTCTGCTGACTTCTCACAGTTCGTTGTTACTACGGCAAGTATCGCCGTCTGTGAGACCTCACGGGATAATCCTGCCAGTCTTTTCTCGTCTACCTGCCTGATTTACGCCTACGGGTTACGGTTGCCTTTTGGACTTCACTGCCTTAAGCCAGCTTATCCGCCGCAAACGTCTTTATATCAGGTTCCTGTTCGTCAGGCTACGATTTCGCTATCCCTTCTTCTCGCCTACACCTCACGATGTAAACCTTGGGAGTCGCTATGGGGTTCGTCGGCAACTACGCCCCTTGTGGACTTGCACCACCGATTGACGGCATGCCCGTCATACAATAGAAGAAAAGCCCCCCTAAAATAGAGGAGCTTTCGCTTAATGGGTACTTTCCATGAAAATTGAGCTTTGCAAAATCAATGTGATTTCTTTCTGATTAGTTGTGTTGCAACAGCCGCGATAATCACCACTCCAACTAGTAAAGCAATAGATTTTGGCGATGTTCCAGATTTGGGCGTTTCTGCTTCGGTTGTTGTTGCAGCTTCTGTACTCTCTGAAACTTTGTATGTAATATGTGTTGCTTTGCTTGTAAATACATACTTATCTTCTTTTATTTCTGCCGTGATTTCGTTTGTCCCATCTAAGAAGGTTGCTTTTCCGTTAAATGCTGATACCGGAATGGTGTATGTCAACTCCTGTCTCACCTCCTCCACTTGAGACCCGTAGTGATCTACAAGATCAAGTTCACCTGACATCTGATTTTCGGCCGGTGAAATTTTTAATTTCATGCCGAAATCTGAGCTGTCCTTCGGAACGAAAACCTCTGTTCCGGCAAAGTCGGCTGTCAAACGTCTTGCAACAAACTTGATTGTATAATCATTTTCTTTAATATACTCTTGGAATTTTTCTTGGATCACTGCATGAATTTCTTTCAATATTTCAAATGCTTTTGTCGCATCTTCATGATTTCTGGCAGTTGCTTCTTCAGCCGTTAACATCGTTGTAACGGCATTCTTAATTTCTGCACTTTCCAGCTCTTCAATCTTCTTTGATACGATCGGTTGAAATTCATCACGATTATATTCAACCATGAAAAGTGTATCCATCGCTAACCAATAGACAGAATCCTCATTAAACTCATTATTTTCATTCTGTGCTTGGGCAATGCCGGATGTCTGATTCGGATAATATGGTACAAATGGTGATGTTAACGGAGAGCCAAGCGCTAACCACATCGTCCCCGGATTTTCTTCCGTCGCTGTTGTAGGAACATGATAGATATGTGCTTCCATCGTATTACGATTTCCGATCGGATATCGGTTCCCACGGCCTAGGTCATCCGCAACTTGGTTGATAGATTCCAGACGGTTACGTGTAAATGCCATTGCATCTGCTAAAGCAATTTTCTTCATTGTTGTCTGTAAGAATGGATATACATCCCCTTCAAACTTCGCGTCCGGATTAAATTGCTTAATACCTGAACACACACGCGATACATTACTTTCAGAAAGTTCAGGTAATGCATAGGAAGAGTACAAATCTATTGTACGTGTCGATTCATCACCCTTAAATGTCTTTGCCTCTATTGCGACTTTGAAAATATCTTTGGAATAAATATAATTGCCATCTTCCGAAACAATATAGTGCTCGCCCTCTTCGCCGGATGTCAAACTACATTCGTTCAGCCAGAATGAATTCGGAAATACGGAATACTTATCACGCGGATATTTCATTGCCACAAACTGATGACCTGTATAGATTTCCATATACCATAATTCATTATGATCTGCTACAACCAGACCATTCCCTTCCGCAGATCCTTTGGTTGCAACTTCTTGTGCAATAAATTCAACTGCTTGTCTTGCATTATCACAACTGCCCAGTACTACCGTTGTAATAATCGCTTCTGTAATGCCGATCGGTTTTTCTGAAACAGAACCATCTAAGTATGGATCTACGTCTAATACATCATCATTAGCGCTGGCAGATACTGTCATATCCGCAATCAAACCTTTTTCATTAAAACCTGCCTCATCATAATTTCCAAATTCAGGAGTCGTGTCACTGACGGATGTATAATGATAAGAATCGTGTGTAAACGTAAAGGAATAGCCATTATCTGAATCAACAGAAACATCCTTAATTGTTTCAGCAGCCTTATATTCACCAGCCTGATGTACTTTATAAGCCTTATTATGATTGACTTCAAGATCCTCTGTACGGCCAAAAATAGTACTGCCGTCTTCCGTTAAATCACCGCCGATAATAACGCCGGTACATGCATGTACTGAAATAATGCCGGATGAGGCTACCAAAATAGCTATTGAAGCGCCTAATAGCCTCGAAATACTCTTTTTCATTTTATTATTCCTCCAATATTTGCAATGCCAAAACATAAAAAGATAAAAGATTGTTTCTTCTTCTAATCTTTTTATTTATTATATATAAATCCACCTACAAAGGCATGGAAATTAACGGCCTGCTTTTTTGTATATTCCCGTCTTTGGAATTTAGCACTATATTTTTTCGGATCGCTCTTTTCAAAGATTTAGTTGATAGAGCTGTAAATGCCATAGTGGTATTCTCCATAAGCTGAATATAGGTCTATTGGCATAGGAAGCTTTGGAATATCACGGCATTTAAATGGAATAATCTCCTGCATGCTCATCATGTATGCATTTGCTTTCCACTTTCTCATATCCAATGTGTATTTCAGCTTTCCCGTCCAGATATCCTTGAAGATGTCTGATGCTGATCCCGCGCTTATGCCTGATCAGTTCTTTTAGCTTCGTGTGCATTTCATTCACAGAAGACACTGTTTTCCCATCCGGTGTTGATACTGCATGAGATGGAATAACATTGCTTTTGCATTTATTTTTGTTAACAAATGTCTGTATACTGTGACTGTCATCACTGATAATTGTGTCTTCAGATGAAAAATGATGAACAAACCGGTTGAGAATTTCGAAGCTTTCTCGACCGAGGCCTCCAACTTTATAGATCATATTGTCATATTCGTCTGTTGCCGCAACAATACATACTTTATGATGATTTGTCCCGCGAAGCCTTTTCCCCTGATTGGAAGTTCTCATTAAACGACTTTTTCCTCTGTGTTTGCTGAAACGCGGCATTTTTTCCCGCTTCGTTCCTTTCAGATGAATACTTGTATAAGTCGGATCCAGTTCAACCTCACCATGAAGTACAGTGTTTCGCTGAATTTTGGAGGCAGCCTTATAAAGCTTGTGACGCATATTAAAACATGTGGTCATAGACAATCCTGTAATTACACTTTGTTGTGCCAAAATAAGACCGTTCAATTCACCGGCTATGAAATTTGACCATGTTTCGAAAGTGGTTCTTGAGTGCGTGAATAATGTACCGAATGTCGCCATGAAGAGCGAACGACAATCCTTACACCTGTACTTTTACCTCTGATGTGGATTGAAACCGTTCTTTACGAAATGCACAGATCCACAGTGAGGACATTTCGCAACATGAGTCGAAACATTTTCATAGTTTGTCGTTTCATGCGTTACTTTTTCCTTAAACAGCTTATCAATGCCGATGCGTATGAAAGCAGCCTTAACAGGGGACAGATTATTTATAAATTCCTGAT
>CAUTVM010000096.1:0-5082 GCA_963541855.1 uncultured Erysipelotrichaceae bacterium | reverse complement strand
AAAGAAACGTGGTTTTGATCCGCGTGAATTCATGCAGAAGAAAAAACTGGAAGAACTCGTTTCTCAGTTTAACGCCAAGAATTATGCGGAAATGATGTACAACATCGCGACTAAGATTATTCCGCCGGTCAACATTGTTGAAAAACTGACCAATCAGAAACGACCGGTGCAGGAAGATCAGGCCTTAACGCGGCTGATGAAGCAGGCAGATGCATCGAAAAAAAGGGTGATGACTAAAACCGGCATTGTTGTGCCGGGAATTGAATCAATGAAAATCACTTTGGCACAATGTTGTCTGCCGGTATATGGTGATGAAATTACAGGCTTTATTACTAAAGGCGAAGGGGTGCGTGTGCATCGGAAAGATTGCCCGAACATTCAGCATCAGGATGTCCGTCTGATTAATGTGCGATGGGAAGACAATGACCGCTATCGTATGTATGATTCGCGATTGCGTATCATCTCACATGATCGCAGTTTTCTGCTGACGGATGTTGTCACCGCCATTTCACAATCTCGTGTGCCGCTGGTACAGGTGCGGGCCGCGGTCAATCAGGAAAAATTGCTGTCTACGATCCGCCTGACCGTACAGGTACATGATTTAAATGAGCTGCAGACGACAATTGCCAATATATGCAAGGTTGAAGGAGTCATTACGGTTGAGCGTGAAGCGCACTAGAACCATTGTTTCACGCCGGCAATCGCGCGTATAATATCGTTGGTTCAAAGAAATTCCTCTCTAACGCTGTACAGGCGAATCAGCGGCATTTCTGTTGAGCAGAGAAGGAGAACATCTATGAATTTTCAAACGCCACGGGGAACATATGATATTCTGCCGGAGGAATGTGTCCGCTGGTATGAAATAGAATCATTGCTGCATGGAAAAAGCCGCCTGTATCGGTATCAGGAAATACGGACACCTTTTTTTGAAGACACGCGGGTATTTGCCCGGCCGCAGGATTCCAGCGACATGGTTAATAAGGAAATGTATTCGTTTTCCTCAGGGAGTGATTCGTATACGCTTCGTCCGGAAGGAACAGCGGGAGTTATCCGGGCCTTTGATCAACATAAACTGTATGGCAGAATGGAATTGCCGGCCAGATTTTATTATTTGGGTCCGATGTTTCGCCATGAGCGTCCGCAAAAAGGGCGGCAGCGTCAGTTCACACAATTTGGCATTGAAAATATCGGTTTAAAATCGCCTTATATTGATGCGGAGGTTATTGCCTTCGGCGTTGAAATATTGCGGGAAGCGGGCATTACAAATACGAAAGTATGCCTGAATACATTGGGAGATGATGCTTCAAGAAAAGCATATCAAGAAGCTTTACGCGCTTATTTTTCACCGCATATTGATGCTTTCTGTGCGGATTGTCATCGCCGTCTGAAGCAAAATCCTTTGCGCATCATGGACTGCAAGATTGACATGGATAATCCGTTGCTGCAAAGTGCTCCGCGTCTGTATGATTACTTGAATGAAGAATCAAAGGATTATTTTAAAGAGGTTCAGGAAGCGTTGCATAAACTGGGAATTGCATATGAAATTGATGAACGGTTGGTACGCGGATTGGATTATTATACCCATACAGTATTTGAAGTGAAATCAACGCGGGAAGATGCGGGTGCACAGTCGACTATTTTTGGCGGCGGCCGGTATGATCATCTGGTTTCCTATTTTGGCGGCCCACAGATGAGTGGAATCGGGTTTGCGATAGGTCTGGAGCGTCTTTTGATGTTGATGGAACAGGAAGGTCATGATTTTGCGCCCCAGCCGGATTGCGATGTATATGTTTTATCGCTTGGCAATACACAGGCGGAAGCTCTTTTTCTTGCCGAAGAACTTCGCCGGGCAAAGCTGATTGCGGAAGTGAATCTGACGCCTCGCTCTTTGAAGGCCCAATTTAAAAGTGCTGAACGTTCCAAAGCGGACTTATTGGTCATTTTAGGAGAAGATGAGGTCAAAAACGGTACGGCTGTATTGAAAATGGCCGGTACGAAAGAACAGGAAGTGATTGCACGCGAAGATCTGATCTGTGCAATTTTGAAGAAGAGGAAATGAATTTATGGAGCGGACATGCGGGAACGGTGTTTTACGAAAGAATGATGTCGGTCGTCAAGTCGATGTGATCGGCTGGGTCAGCAAAAGGCGGAATCTGGGGTCTCTTGTATTTATGGACTTAAGAGACAGCTCGGGTATCGTCCAGGTTGTTTTTGATGAGTCTTTGAAAGATCAGGTAAAGGAAGTGCGGAATGAGTATATTCTGCATGTCTTTGGCATGGTGCGGTTGCGAAATGATCCGAATCCGAAGATGGAAACCGGCGCGATTGAAATTCATGGCGAGCGCGTGGAAATAATAAATAAGGCGAATACAACACCGTTTGTTATAGCGGATGATACAGATGCAAATGAAGACATTCGCTTGAAATATCGTTATCTGGATCTGCGTCGTCCCGTCCTGCAGAAAAATCTGCGCATGCGCCATCAAGTTTGTATGATTGTGCGTCGTGTGTTAGAAAAAGAAAATTTTATTGAGGTGGAAACGCCGATTTTGGCGCGCTCAACGCCGGAAGGGGCACGCGATTATTTAGTGCCTTCGCGTATTTACAATGGTCGTTTCTGGGCGCTTCCGCAATCACCGCAGATTTATAAGCAGTTATTGATGATTGCCGGCATGGAGCGTTATTTTCAGATTGCCCGCTGCTTTCGCGATGAAGATTTAAGAGCGGACAGGCAGCCGGAGTTTACGCAGATTGATATAGAGATGAGTTTTGTCAATGAAGATCAGGTTTTTGCCGTTGTAGAACGATTGATGAGAACAATTTTTCAAGAGATCAAGCAAGTGGATCCAGGAGAACATTTCATGCGTCTGACATGGCGCGAATGCATGAAGCGATTTGGTACGGATAAGCCGGATATGCGATATGGAAATGAAATTGTTGAATTGACCGATGTGTTTGAGGAAAGCGCATTTTCGCTTTTTCACGACGTTGCCAAAGATGGGCAAGGGATGATCGGAGCGGTTAAATTTGAAAATGCGGCCGAAAAATTCAGCCGTAAGAGTCTGGATCAGCTGCAGGATTTTGTAAAAAACGGATTCAGAGCGCACGCCCTTGTGTATCTGAAAGTGTCTGCGGATAATACGATTGGCGGCTCTATTGCTAAAAATCTGTCAACAGAAGAAATGGCGGCAGTCAGACATCGACTTGATCTGCATGCGGGCGATCTTGTCCTTCTGATTGCGGATAAAGAGCGGATAACGGAATCGGCGCTTGGCGCTTTGCGCGTCCGACTGGCACATATGCTGGATCTGATTCCGCAGCATGCGTCTTATAAATTCCTGTGGGTCACGGATTTTCCAATGTTTGAATGGAGTGCGGAAGAACAGCGCTGGGTTGCCGCGCATCATCCGTTTACGGCACCTAAGAAAGAGGATATTGATAAGTTGGCAAGTGACCCTGAACATTGCGCTTCCCGAGCTTATGATCTGGTATTGAATGGATATGAGCTGCTGTCCGGTTCCATTCGTATTCATGATCAAAATTTGCAGGAAAAGGTTTTTGAAGCGATCGGGATGACGATGGAGGAGGCCAAAGAAAAATTCGGTTTCTTTTTGGAAGCCTTTACGTATGGGGCCCCGCCTCATGGCGGAGTAGGTATCGGCTTGGAACGGTTAATCATGGTTTTAGCGGATACGGATAATATTCGTGATGTTGTTGCCTTTCCGACAACCAACAGTTCACTTTCGTTAATGGATGAAGCGCCCGGCATGGTTGATCAAAGACAGCTGGATGTACTCGGTATTTCGATTAACGATAAAAAATGTAAGGATTGTCAAGACTTGTAGAATATGAATGGATATGTATAGTATAAAGATGCCAGAAGGACTCAATATTTTTCCTACACTTTGATATACGGGATCTTTGATTGGAGAAGCCTGTGTTGAATGCCCGGTACGGCCGGGAATCCTAAAGGCGGACCAAGGGAGCCCACCTCTACATAAGAGGGAACATATATCACCTTCTGGCTTTTAAATATCTTCCAAAAGCAAAGCAGTGTATAGGTATCGGTCACAAAATCAATATTTTGTTAAGAGGTATAAAAATGGAAAATATTTTTTCGCTGGGTGTATCGACTATGTACATGGATATGATTATTCGCATATTATTGATTATCCTGCTGCTGTTAGGAAACATTTATCTCTTTAAACTGCTTTTTAAAAAGTAGAGGGAAACAGAAAATTGAAAGAGGATTGAGAAATCCTGCGGCAGAATGACGGCTGTTTCCGATGCGGAAAAAAGTGGTATTTCCAAAAGAGAAATTACCATGTTTTTTAACAAAGATGCGGTGTCGACGTTTTTTCAAGATCAGCGTATGGGGAGAAACATTGAAATGAACATGTATTCACGATAAAATACGTTTATTCTTTCGAGAAAAGGTAGGTAGAAAAAATGTCGGTTTTCTGGTCTTCATTGGGATGGTTTGTTTTAGGCGGTGTCGTCGGAGCGCTGATCAGTTTCTTTTTTACACGACGCAATTTCGAAAAACAGTTACGGGAAAATCCGCCGGTGAATGAAAAAATGATCCGCGCAATGTTCATGAGCATGGGTCGTAAAGCTTCCGAAGCGCAAATCAAGCAAGTTATGCGTTCGATGAACAGCGCCCGTTAATATATTCGTTAAAGGCAATCAATATACGGAAAATAAAATGACAACCGTAGAATTTAAAGGAAAACAGGCGGCGATTATGCCGGAGGGTGTCTTTATCATTGGAACCTATGATGAAAACGGTATTCCGAATGCGATGAATGCCGCTTGGGGAAGTCAATCGGATTTTGGTGAAATGACGCTTTTTCTGGGCCACCACAAGACAACCGAAAATATACAAAAAACAAAAGCTTTTACTGTAGCATTTGCAACAAAAAGCACGGTAAAAATCGCGGATTATTTTGGCGTGGAGACGGGCTTTAAAGTAAACAAGATTGAAAAAGCCGGCTGCCACGTGCATAAAAGCCGCTATGTAAATGCACCCAATGGCGTAAACCCAATTCAGGGTTCACGCCTTATTTTCTTATTGGTCGCAAG
>CAUTVM010000095.1:0-5112 GCA_963541855.1 uncultured Erysipelotrichaceae bacterium | reverse complement strand
TTTCTTCTAAAGCCAGCGCTATTCCCGGGATTACAGAGCCAAGATGTGGTTCTGTATTGAAGAAGGTTACATTTCTAGACAAGGCGTTTGCTAAACCGTCTTTATCGTTCTTATATATTTTTTCCAGAGATTTCGATAGTGTACTTCCAAATGCGACGCCCATCATGCGTTCATAGTTTTGTGCGCAATGATGAAAGAAAATCCAATACCAAGCGGCTCTTTGAACATCTTTGCGAGTTAATGTTTCAGCTTGACTCATATTCCTTCTCCCTCACTTTCAACCACGTGGCCTTTTTGATCTTTGGCCAATACGAAGAGAACGGCAACTGCTATCGCAACAAAAACCAATGCTGTTGTTGTCATTGAAACCGATAAGACCCACCCTAAAATAAAGAGGACGATCATCCATGACTCTTGAACAATTTGCTTTAGCAGAATTGCAAAGCCCAGTGCGGGCAGCATTTTTCCTCCAACCGCCAGGAAGCTTAGAACTGCAGGCGGAAGAGCGGCTAATAGGTTAGACGCAAAATCCACACCTAAGTAACAAGTTAGTGTAACAATTCCCACGCGTTCTATAAAATGAATACCTGTTCCCAGCAGATTGGAAACACGAACTTGAGCGGCATTTCCTTCTGAAGCGTATCGATCTGCACGATGCGCCCAAATGGAATTAAAAGTCATAGTCAAATTGTGCAGCGCCACTCCTAACGCTCCTAATGGAATAGCTAATGAAACAGCAACATCCGAATTGCCGCCGATTGCAATCGCCAATGGAATTCCTACATAAGCCGCAAGATTTAAATCGCTGGGTAAGGCTCCGCCGGGAACAATTTGCCCAATAAAGAGAGCCTGTACGGCTATTCCGCAAAGAACTCCGGCCTGAACATTGCCTAAAATTAATCCACAGATTAATCCTGCTACCAGAGGTCTTCCTGTCATGTAGAAGCCTCCGCTTGTGCCGAATAACCAAGGAACTTGGTTACGTCCCAGATAGGCAAATATTCCTATCAGTAAAGCTTGCCATAATTGCATAATGATCCCCCTTCTTTCTCTTAAATGAATTTTTAAAGATAAAATCTAATCAACATAATCATCTGGATTTTTTGAGCTTGGGCTATAGCACTCTCGTTTGTTTACCTTGTAACCAGGCTTTATTTCCAACGGTCCTTTCAGCAATGGGTCATTGGTTTTCACCATAAACTGCTGCAGCCTATTTTCCAAATCCATTTTGATTTGTTGATAGCCTTCCTCATCCGCAAGATTGTTCTGCTCACATGGGTCATAAATGAGATCAAACAAATATTCTTGGGATTTTTCTATATCCCTCAGCCCATATTGTTCGAGCATCTCTTTAATTGGACTGTTGTCAATGTTAGATAGATTCAATTGTTTATAGTCATCGAAATATTTAATGTACTTATAACGTTTATTTCGAATACATCTATACGGTTCATATGAAGTGTGAAAATTATTTTCCGCAAAAATATAATCATCGCCTTCATATTCCTTACCTTCAAAAAGCGCGGCAAAACTTTTCCCTTCCAAATGATCAGGCTTTTCAAGGCCGAGCAAATCACATAGCGTCGGAAATACGTCAATATGTGATACAAGACCATCGTAAACCTTCGATGTCTGTTGACCGCCCGGTACAAGCATTGCCATGAGTACGCCGATTCCCCTGTCAAACAATGTGCATTTGCTGAATGGATACGCGATGCCATGATCAGTCGTAATTAAAATAATCGTATCTTTCAGTAAATCTTTTTGTACGTGCTTGTCGTAAATTTTACCTAGATTCTCGTCTGCAATTTTCTAACTCGTTTCAAACCTGGCAAAATCATCTCTCGTAGTTGCATTGTTGGTCACATAGGCAGGCGGCACCGCATAATCCGGATCAATCTGCTTATCGATCTGTGTTGGGTATTTTCGATGCGTTGCATGCTGTCCGAAGCTTAGAAAAAATGGTTTCTTTGTATCGGCATGATCAAGCCACTCTAATAATTTTGAAGCATTGTTTTGATCCCATAGAACTAAATCGGCTTCTGCATATTTCGAGCAATCCGTACTTATATCTTCATCGTATCCAATGGCTTCTTTTGCCAATGCATGGTCTAAATAATAAGCATATTCATGCTGGACACCGCAAAGAACAGTATGATAACCGTGCGCTTTTAGATATGGAACAATGTGAAACTGCACGTTCAAATGAAAGCCGCGCTGTGCAAGTCCGAGCATGCCATTTTGATGCGGAAAACAGCCGGTTAATAATCCTGCTCTGCTGGGTGAACAAGTAGGCGCAACCGCAAAAGCATTTTCAAATGTTAATCCTTGCCGGAAAATACGTTGATAGTTTGGCGTAGGAACCCGATACCCATAGGTAGATAAAATTCGCCCTGTATCATGCGTATGCAAATATAGAATGTTCATTTTGTTTTCTCCACAAAGACCGGAGATAACCAGGCGACAGATCCATTCTTTTGATACACTCTTGCACGGATACTGTGGCAAGCAGTCGCATCAATCTCACAATCAAAATTGCAAGTATATCCAATTTCCGGAACTGCTTTATGAAGTTTAAATTTATATGCGTTGTGATACCAGGTGTCATTTCTATAAAACTCAATATGACCAAATTTACGCTCAATCAGCTCATAAGCGGCATCTGAATATACTTCCAATACAGATGATTCCATCAACTGTGCCAATGTATAATGGTATGCTTTACCATCAACAATTAAGCTGATTTCTTCGTGTAACCCGGCTGTGATTTCAAATACCAATGCTTCATTCTTTACCGTTGCGGCGCCCATCCATTTACCTGCTCCGCTGGCCTTGTGCGAAGTCAGATGTGCATGAAAGTATTGCGGTTCCTCTGCAAGGATTCCCTGGCCAAAGCTGTTGAAGCAACGCTCTACTGATAGAATTTTTCCTTTCGTTTTTAGCTGTACATCCCATTCTTTTTGATGAATTTCCGGAAATATACGCATATCAGGTCCCCAACCAAATTCAGCTTTGAATTTAAAAGTGACCTGTGAATGAAGTTTTTGTCTTTCCCATGTTCCTGAGTGGTAATATACCTTCTCGACAATGTTATCCTTGAGAATCTCGATACGGTCTATCGCATCGTCACCTATGATATGCATATGTAGTCGGGCGGCCGTGTTCGGCTCCATTACTTCTCCGATAGGATGACCATCCAGGTTGAAGTCGATGTCCATTCTTCCAAATCGCACTCCGTAAACACGACTCTTTTTTAATCCTTCCCAAATCTCTTCTTTTGAATTTCCGGTTGTTAACACGCACATCGAGCCGTTTGCAAACATTCCGGGTACTGCATGATTATCTCCTGAGGCAATGCATCCGACTTTGTAGCCCTTATTCAATCCTGCCTCATAGCTCGTATTATGAACTCTTGGCCCCATGTGAATGTGTGTTGTCATTGGTATTGGACTATCATCCGATTCTGAACATCCATGTGAAGAATACAGCTCTGTAAATGGAGAAAATACTTCGTCGTGCGTACTCCAATTTTTCCCTCGATCTCCAAGGTGATAGGCAACATGGTGCGGAATCGCAATTGCTTCGTGTCCAAGATAAGCGTCTCTTAGCTCCGTATATCGCAAAGGGCTTTTAAGTGGTTCATCATTGTTTAAGAAGAACACGTTGTGATCTCCGTCTAATCCACTTCCCTGCCATTCATAGCCCGCAAACATTGGATATCCCTCATCATTTGCCTGCTGAACATAGTGTTTAACTAATTCCCAGTCTGATTGGACATCCTTTTCGGGAATGATACCTTCTATTTTCAAACCTGAATCTGTATCAAGCATTCCATATGGATAATAGGCAATCGGCCAAAAATCATATAACTTTCGCATATGCTTATACCATTGCGGAATAAGTTTCACTTGATCATGATGGGGGTTATCGTGCATGCATGACCACAATTTTTTATATGCCATCTCTTCTATAACTCCTTACGCTGGAGTCATCGTATCACCGATGGATATTACTGTTGTGCTTCTTGTGACGTTTTAAACAAGTAATACAACTTGTATTAAACATTTCAGCTGACTTGTATTAAAATTTTATGTATGAGTTCAACACCGCTGTATAAGGAAATTGCAAAATCTATTAAGTCGAAGATTCTTGACGGCACCTATGCTTATCAGTCAATGCTTCCGTCAGAAAATTCTCTGGCACATCATTACCATGTATCCAGAGTCACCATACGGTTGGCTTTAGAGGAACTGATATCGGGAAAATACATTTCAAAAATGAAGGGGAAAGGCAGCATTGTCTGTACCGATCAGCTCCATGTATTAAACGAAAAAGCGACAAAAATTATTTCTTTCTCGCAAGAAATGAAACATCTAAATAAGCAAGTTGAAACAAAAGTACTTACATATGAAATTATTCCGGCAGAAGTAATGATTGCTAAAGCACTGGGTATCAAGGCCGGTGGCCCGACTTTGCATTATGTACGGGTTCGATATGTTGACAACGTTCCTTATTTGGTAGAAGAAGCGTGGCTTGATGGAATTCAGTATGGTGATTTAAGTTATACCGATTTGCTTCATTCAAAATTTGAATACTTTGATCATAAGAAGAATCTGCAGGTTGCTTTCTCCCATCAGGTCGTTCATGCAAAGATCGTCGATAAGGTAATTTCCAGCCAACTGAACATCGAAAAAAATATTCCGGTTATCAACATCCTTCAAACAACCTATTTGGATAATGGGAAAATCCTGGAATATTCCTCAACGATTTTTACATCAAATCATTACGCTCCCAGCTTTATAAAAATGCGTTAGTCTTCAGCCCGAACGATTCTATTACCCGTTCTTTTTATACGCTTGGTATTCTTCAGAGCTCTCGCGTTCTTTAAGCTTGATGACAGGAGGCGGGTATTCAAAAGCAGCCAAAGTATGATCAGACAATTCGCTCTTTGAAATTCTCTTCCAACAAAATCCGGAAATACCATTAAGAATTGCTATATTTTTAATTTATGCTATTTTGTCCTTAGAGATGGAGATAAATTATAATGAAGAAGATTTCATCCTTCAGCAGGAATAACAATAATTTTTTAAAACTATATATTGCTTTATTTAC
>CAUTVM010000094.1:0-5119 GCA_963541855.1 uncultured Erysipelotrichaceae bacterium | reverse complement strand
TGGCGATGTGGGGAAGTGTGTTCATGATTTCCATGGGAATCATCGTGATCAAAGCCGTCATGATGTTTAAGGAACAGAAGCAGTAATAGGAAAAAGACCCGAGGTTTTGAAGTTGAAGTGCCCCGGGTCTTTTTTTGTTTGGCATAGGCAATAATGAAGCATATCGTTCAACAGCAAGGTTGTTTGTTGCAATCCATAACTGATCAATTTGAGGTGATCAATTGGTGAGGCGATCTTTCTTCTTTCAAAACAATTCTGCGTTACAATAGCAGAGAAATATATGGAGGCGTATTATGGGGTCATGGATTGAAAAGAACCATCTGTTTAAGAAAACCAAGGTGATATGCACAATCGGTCCGGCGTCCGAAGACGTGAACATGGTGAAGCGTCTTGCCGAAGCCGGCATGAATATCGCGCGTTTGAATTTTTCGCATGGGACACATGAAGAGCATTTGGAACGTATCAAAACGATTCGTCAGGTGTCAAAGGAAACCGACATCAATCTGGCGATCTGTCTGGATACCAAAGGTCCGGAAATTCGTCTGGGTTCCTTTAAAAATGATACGGAAGAATATAAGCGCGGGGAAATTGTCTATATTCAGAAGGCGGAGATTGAGGGAACGCATGAGCGTTTTCATATTCAATGTCCGGAATTATTTGATGATCTGCGCCCGGGTGACAGTATTTTGATCAATGATGGAAAAATGCGCTTGACCGTATTGGAAAATGACGGACAGGAATTGAAATGCCGCATTGAAGTGAGCGGGCCGATCAGTTCGCATAAAGGATGCAATGTGCCAGGAGTTAAACTTTCCATGCCCTTTCTTTCGGAAAAGGATATTTCTGATTTGCGTTTTGGGGCGCGCCATGATGTGGATTTTATTTCCGCTTCTTTTGTTCGTCGTCCTTCCGATGTCAATGCCATTCGTAAAATTTTAATTGAAGAAGGCAAACCGAAGATCAACATCATCGCCAAAATTGAGAATCAGGAAGGCTATGACAATGTGGAATCTATTCTGGAAGCGGCGGATGGCGTCATGGTGGCGCGCGGCGATCTGGGCGTCGAAATTCCGACACAGCTGGTGCCGGTATATCAGAAACACATTATCGCAACCGCCAATCGTATGGGCAAACCGGTTATTACGGCAACCCATATGCTGGATTCCATGACACATAATCCGCGTTGTACGCGCGCGGAGGCTTCGGATGTATGTAATGCGGTTTTGGATGGAACAGACGGCGTGATGTTGAGTGCGGAGACGGCGTCCGGAGAATATCCGCTTGAGTCATGTGAGATGATGAGCCGGATTGTGGAAGAAGCGGAGCAGATTTTGCCCTATCGCGATATTCTGGAAAAGGCGAAACAATCCGGAAATCGAACCATTCAGGATGCGGTCGGCATTGCCATTTCCGACGCTTCACAGACGTTGGATAATGTCGGGGCGGTGGTCGTCTTTACGCAAGGGGGTACAACCGCTCGGCGTATTTCGAAATTCCGGCCAAGTGTTCCCATTCTGGCAATTACCTTTACCCACGATACGCAGCGCAAGCTGTTGGACTGGTGGGGTGTGACGCCGATCTATTCGGATGTGCAAAATACGATGACGAATGATGATGATCTGGCTTGCTTGTTTGCGAAGGAATATGGCGTGAAGCCGGGACAGCTGATCATTATTTCCGCCGGATATCCGACCGGCGAAGGCTCGGCCAACATGATGAAAATCATTCAGGTAAAGTAAGCAGCCGGAAGCATCCGCCTTTTTCGGAAAGGGGAAGAAATATGGACTTGATTCAGACTGACCGTCTTGTACATTGCTTTAAGAAACTGGTGGAGATTGATTCCATCAGTTTTAAGGAACGCGCCATGGCGGAAGCGTTGAAAAAAGATTTCGCGCAGGCGGGTGTTTTGTTGTGCGAAGATCAGGCAAATGAATCTTATGGCAGTGAAGTCGGCAATCTTTATGGATATCTGCCCGGCAGTAACGGGGAGGATCCTCTTCTTTTTTCCTGTCACATGGATACGGTAGAACCGGGAATCGGTAAAAAGGCGATTGTACATGCGGATGGAAAGATTACATCTGATGGAAAAACGATTTTGGGCGCTGATGATCTGGCGGGGATGAGTGCGCTTTTGGAAGCACTGCACATTCTTCAAAAGAATCATCTGCCGCATCGGCCCATAGAAATCTTATTGCCGTTTGCCGAGGAGGCTTATGTCAAAGGCTCTCGTTTTTTTGACTTTTCCAAGCTGAAAGCAAAAGAAGGATATATTTTGGATCTTTCCGCGCCGATCGGCACGGCGTCTTTGCAGGAGCCGACATTAATCACCTTTACGATTTCTGTTTATGGCAAGGCCGCCCATGCCGGCTTTGCGCCGGAAAAAGGGATTCATGCGATCGCGGCGGCAGCGGAAATTATTCGCCGCCTTCCTTGCGGGCGTATGGATGAGGAAACTGTCAGTAATATCGGTATGATTCATGGCGGTATCGGAACCAATATTGTTCCGGAGAAAGTCGTGATGAAAGGGGAGTTACGCAGTTACAGTCATGATAAGGCGATGCAATGGATGGAAAAGATACGTCGAATCGCTTTGGAAGGTGCGGCATTATATAAAGCATCCGTCGATGTATCGTCCCAAATTGAATTGACGGCCTATCAGATTGATCTCGCCGAACCGATTGTGCGGCATTTTGAAGAAGCTTGTCGAAAGGAAGGAATCAAACCTGAATTGACGCGCACTTTCGGCGGCAGTGATGCCAACAGTTTGAATCGTGCCGGCAAGAAGGCAATCGTATTGGCCTCGGCCATGTATGCATGTCATACGCGGAATGAATATACGACGATTGAAGATATGAAGAAAGTGACAGCTGTTATATTGCGGCTGATGAGGGGGGCCGAGCATGAAAATACCGATGCACTATCAGACAAGTGAATATGACTGCGGCCCGACTTCGCTTGTCAACATGCTGGCTTATCTATATCATCGTAAAGGTGTTCCGCAGATTGTTTTTAAGAAAATTTATATGATGACGTTGGATGGATATGCCACCAACGGCCGCTTACTGTCAAAACACGGCACAAGCGATCAGGCAATGGAAGACTTTGCCCGCTGGATCAATGATTTTCATGAGTCGGATTCCTTTTATCTGCAGGCACGGGTTTTAAAGGGAGAACATGTATGCATGATATCGGGCGGTGAAATTGAACAGACGCTTCGACATGGAGGATGCGCGGTGGCAAAGGTCATGTTAAAGGAGCCGCATTATGTTTTGCTTACCAATGCGCAAGTACATCATCAATGTGTCTGTCTGTTTGACCCGTATTATCGCGAGAATGATTTTCATCGCGCCGATGTGCGCTGGACTTTGGCACATCCTAAAGAATATAACTGCGTGATTCCCTATACGTATCTGAATAAAAGTGCCAGAACATATTATTCTTTCGGCTCTCTTGCACAGAGATTGTGCATTTTGTTTAAAAAAGAGAGAATCACGGAAGGTGTAAAAACGGGATTATAAAAATATTTGCTTAACTGATGAATATCAAAAGTTACAAGAAAACCGCAAGATCATACCGATGCGATAATTGAAAAGCGATCAAGACATGATGTAACAATTCTTAACTGTATGCACAGGTCAAAGAAAAACGAACATCGAAAAATAAGAATAATATTCCTGCTTGGGAAGATTATGACAAGGGAGAACATCTATAATCGCCGTATTAAGGTGATGGGAAGTTCTTTTTAGAGCATTCAGGGAAAAGAAATAGTACACATTGAGGTTTGATGAAAATGGATATCTGCAAAGCTATAAGAGAAGAGAACAAGTCATCCAAAAAGAAGCGGATGGATATTTTGTATGAATCACATCAGAAAAGGTGAGTACAGACGCGATAGAGAAATATCGGAACAGCGATGCGGCAGAGAAGATGTTTAGAACAATGAAGACGATGGGAACGAGATATAGCAGAGATTAAAGAAGGAAGAGAACGATAGAAAGCATGATACAGTACCGGCAGCATTAAGGGAGATGGAGAAAAGCTTATCAGCAAGGATGGGATAGGCAAATAGGAAATAATGACAGCAATGAAAAAGGGCTACAGTCTGCAGCCCAATTTGATGAAAGAGTTATCGACCATATTAAACAAATACCTTGGGGACATCATCAAAGGATAATAAATAAGTGCAAGACCATTGATGAAGCCATATATTATGTTAATAAAACTATTGAGAACGGATGGAGCAGGAATGTACTCGTACATCAAATTGAAAGCGGATTATATGGCAGGTGATGTATGCCAAAGAAGCACTGCTTCTTTACAAGAACAGAGATGATTCTGAGAATCTGTTTCGCGGCGACAAGTCATATCTGGACGAAAGAGCCGTCAGAAAGAAACGGCAATCCCTGAGTGTGCAAATGAGCTGTTTAAAAAGACAGTTGAATGAAAGCCTTTGAGCAGAACATCAAATCATCTGATGATTCAAGGGATAATATTTGTGGAAGTTAAGAATTAACGAGATAATCATTGGGATATGGAATAAAAAACGCATTATGCCACGAAAATTATTCTTTGTGATTGCGTTTACGCGTTGCATGCGTTAAAATATGTATGAATAAAAAATGTGGCAGTCTACATAAATTATTCGTAAAAGGGCGGCGATATGCTTATAGAAAGAAAACAATATTTAGATGAATTAATCAAGAAAAAGGATAATGGAAGAATTAAAATCATCACAGGTATCAGAAGATGTGGTAAGTCATATTTGCTGTTTGAACTATACAAGAATTATTTATTAAAAAATAGTATAGCTGAAAATCAAATTATTGAAATGGCTCTCGATGATATCGAAAATAGTCAATATAGAGATCCGTTTAAACTCAATGAATATATAAAAAGCAAAATAACGGCTGATAAAAGGTACTATATTTTTATTGATGAGATACAGTTTTCAAGGTCGGTGAAAAATCCATATATTGATAATGCTGACGAAAAGATTACTTTTGTTGATACATTACTTTCACTTATGAAGCGGAAAAATCTTGATATTTATGTGACCGGAAGTAATTCGAAAATGCTTTCTAAAGATATTTTGACACAATTTAGAGATAGGGGAGATGAA
>CAUTVM010000093.1:0-5139 GCA_963541855.1 uncultured Erysipelotrichaceae bacterium | reverse complement strand
CTGCCGACTTTAATTTTTTTTATTTTCTCATACTTAAATACATTTGTCATGCCCAAGATCATAAGCGGCTGCTTCAAAGCCGCCTGTCCCGCTTGCTAAACCGTCGAAACTTCAAAAAGTGTTGATTCTGAGCCCTTTTTTATACCGGCCAATTTGCGTTCGCGAAATGTTTTTCGGTATAATAATGACAACCAAAAGAAAGGATGAAATACAATTATGGGACTGATTGAAAATGCTGTCCGCTCTGTCAGCGGCACACTGCATGACTCTTGGAAGGACTACTTTTACTGCGAAGCTTTAGCGAATGACGTGATTGTTGAAAAAGCACAACATAAGACGAAAGGCATGCACAGCAAAGACAGTGACAATATCATCACCGACGGATCTGTCATTGCGGTTGCCGACGGCCAATGCGCAATTATTGTCGAGCAGGGAAAAGTTGTTGACCTCTGCGCTAAAACCGGTGAGTTTACTTATCATCGCGACAGCGAACCTTCTTTATTTACCGGTGATCTGGGCGCCGGTGTCTCCAGCGTCTTTAAAGAAATCGGCAAACGTTTTACCTTTGGCGGTATCCCGGCCAGCGATCAGCGCGTTTATTTCTTCAATACCAAGGAACTGACCGGAAACAAATATGGTACGCCAAATGCCGTTCCGTTCCGTATTGTGGATCAGCGGGCAGGCGTCGATCTGGATATTGGTTTGCGTTGCTTTGGCGAATACAGCATCCGCGTCGAAGATCCGATCCTGTTCTACACGAACGTCAGCGGAAATGTCAGTGATGTTTATCGTATTTCTGAATTAGAAGCGCAGATGCGCTCTGAACTGCTGACAGCCTTACAGCCGGCTTTCGCAAAATTATCCGCAAAGGGTGTTCGTTCCAGCGAGCTGGTAGGACATACAAACGAACTCGCGGATGCCTTAAATGAGGAATTATCTAAAAAATGGACACAGTTGCGCGGTATCCGCATCGTTTCATTCGGTATTTCTTCATTGTCTGTACGTCCTGAAGATGAACAGCTTATCCGTGATCTGCAGCGCAATGCCGCTTATACAAATCCGGCTCTGGCAAATGCCGCTTTAATCGGTGCGCAAGCACAGGCGATGCAAGATGCCGCCAAGAATCCCAACGGTGCGATGAGCGGTTTTGTCGGTATGAATATGGCCGCTTCCGTTCCCACCGCCATGCAGCAGGTTCCGCCGCAAGCAGCTCCCCAGGCACCTGCACAATCCGCAGGACAGGGCGCTTCACAATGGTATTGCTCCAATTGCGGACAGCCGAATAATGGAAACTTCTGCACAAAATGCGGAACGGCAAGGCCAAAGGAATAGCCCATGACAACACAAGGTAATACCTATCCTTGTCCAAACTGCGGCGGTTCGCTGAGCTTTGACCCTGCATCTCAAAAACTGCAATGCAAATATTGCAACAGTACCTATACGGAAGAAGAAGTGCAGAAAATTTTTGCGGAACAGGAAGGCGCAAAAGACCAGCCGATTTCCTTTTCCGATACGCTGGATTACAGCGAATCCGAAATCTCGAGCATGCATGCATATAGCTGTACGAGCTGCGGCGCGGAAGTGTATGCGGATGAAAATACAGCCGTCACCATATGCCCATACTGCGGCAGTCCAACGGTATTAAAGCAACAGTTTATCGCTAAAAAACCACAGTATGTACTGCCCTTCCAAATTGATAAGCCACAGGCTCTGGAGGCATTGAAATCGTTTTATAAAAAGAAACCATTTCTGCCGAAAGCCTTCTCCGATCAAAATCAGATCGAAAAGGTACAGGGCGTCTATGTCCCCTTCTGGTTGTGCGGGGCAACGATGGACGTCAATGCGCTTTACGATGCAACACGTTCTCATACATGGGAGAGCGGCGATGATCGCATCACCGAAACGGAGCATTACCGGCTGGTTCGCCGCGGTTCCGTTTCCTTCGAAAATGTACCGATTGACGCTTCCAGCAAAATGCCGGATACATACATGGATGCTCTTGAACCGTTTGATTCCTCCAAGCTGATGCCTTTTAACCTCTCTTATATGCTTGGCTACATGGCAGACAGCTATGATGTTTCCAGTACAGATGCCCAGCCGCATATTGATGAGCGCATGATCAATTCCACTTCGGCCGCATTACGGAATACCGCCGTCGGTTACGATTCCGTCATTACCGTTTCCGAACATGCACGCCGCTCCAATGCGACGGCCGTATATGCTTTTCTGCCTGTCTGGCTGTTGTCCACCAAGTATCGCAACAAGGATTATCTCTTTGCCGTAAACGGACAAAGCGGCAAAACGGTCGGCTCTTTACCGGCGGATAATGGAATCTTTATTCGACAAACTGTTTTGATGGCGGTTATCTTCTTTGTACTCTTTGCCATTGCGCTTTATTTCACGGGAGGACCTTACCAATGAGAAAAATCCATGTTGTTTTATATACGGCGCTGCTTGCCGCGTTCCTTCCTTTTACTCCCGCATTTGCAAAAGCGCCGCATGTCGTTGATGAGTCCGGCGTCTTAAGCGACGAAGAAAAAAATGATCTGGAAACAATTGCCCAGTCCTATGAGGATACATACCAGATTGATGTCGATGTCGTCTTTACCAAAACCATGAACGGTTATAGCGAAGCCTCCTATGCTGAATATACATACTATAACCATGAAATGGGCTATGGGGACGGACACAGCGGCGTTATTCTGGCAGTTGCTGTTGAAGATCGTTATTATGATACGTTCAGTTACGGCGCGGCAGGTGATGTTTTTACCACCTCCGTTCTGGATCAGCTCGGCAACGACGTGCTTTCCGATTTCCGTGATAACAATTGGGCGTCCGGCGCCCGCACTTATATGGACGCTTGCGGAAAGGTATTGGAAGAAGGACACTATCATTACTATGAGCCGGAATATACCGATCCGGAAATCGACCGGCGCCTTGCGGAAACGACGCCGAAGCAACGTATGGATGCATTCCTGCATAAATTACCATGGGCTGCTCTTGGCGCCATTGCTCTAAGTTTATTGATTAACTTCTTCCGCCGCATGAAATTGCGCAATACCGGCCTGCAGCATAGTGCTACTATCTATGCAACCAGCGGTCTGGATCTGCGTGTTTCTCAAGATTACTTCATTCGGAAAACGCGCAGTGTGCAGCACATCAATCGCAGCAGTTCCGGCAGCGGAGGAAGTGGCTACCATTCTTCCGGAGGTGTGCACTCTTCCGGCGGCCATCATTTCTGATTCATTGCTATAAAAACAGTATTTGCATTCATCTTAGGGATCGCGCTGTAATGCAGGCGCGATCCTTTTCTATATATTCCTGCATGTACCTATTGCCTTTCCGTTCCCGTCTCTTTTTGGCACTGTCGTATTATGGCTGTTCGGCTTCGTGGTATAATTTTATAAGCAATGATGGCATGCTTTTAGTCATCTTGCAGATGAGGTGTGCAATGAATGAACTGCAAAACAAGTCGCTTGTTTCCGATATGGAAGAATCTCAGCTTGCGCTTTTAAAAGAAATGGAATCAGCTTCAGAATTTCAGAATAAACAAAATACAATCCGTACAAAAATGCAAGAAAATAGAAAAAGAAAACTCTTGCCGATTTTTCTGCTCCTTCTCCCTTTTATTTCCTTTCTTTTTCCGGGAAGATTATTTTTACTCGTTCTATTTATTGCCGTCTCTTACTTTTTCCTTCGCTATCGTTCCGGCAACAGTAAAGATTTTGACAATGATTTTCTTTATAGTGAACATTTTCTTTGCCCGGTTCTTAAAGTCGCCTATCCAGCTGCTGTCTTCACCTATCAGGGCGGTATTGATCTGAATATTCTGAAATATATTCTTCCAAAAACCGATCAGTATGAAGCCGGAAGATATATACAGTTCCATGATCATGACCATCTAGAGGTATGCAATGTGTATGCCCATCATACAGAAATAGAAACTGACAACGAACGCACAAATCGAGAAGAAGTAACGGATTTTATCGGACAGGTATATGCCGTTCGCTATCCTTCGGCAGTCAATGGTTATATTCGTATTGTGCCGGCCGGAAAAATGCAAGTAACCGGTTCGCAGGTAAACCCCTATTATTTTCACTTCGATGATGGCAGTGTAAAGATTGAAACCGAAGATATTCAAAACAATGAGCGCTATGCCATTACCTGCACCGATGAACTGGCCGCGCGAAAATTTCTGAATCCGGCAGTATTAAAATGGCTGGATGAACAAATAGAGGTTCCCGTCAGCATTTATATCACCCAAGAGCATCTGTATTTCGCCTTATATACAGGAAAGAAAATTTTCTGTGCCCCTTCAAATAAAGAAGGAATTGACAATCTGTCACTGACCGGCGTTTATAAAAGCTTACAGCAAGAAATGAATAAAACCAAAGAGCTGATAAACGCCTTGCACATACATGCATAAAAGGGAGGATCCGCAACATGACTTATTATCTGATTCCGATTATCGCTCTTCTGCTTATTGTCTGGTTTGTTTCCATCAGCAATCAATTAAATCGTTATCAAGTTTCCATTGAAGAATCCAAAAAGACGGTGGATATTGTACTTGTGAAGCGCTATGATACCATCTCTGAAATGCTGAAAGTTGCAAAATCATATGCAACACACGAAAATAAAGTCTTTACGGAACTTGTGCAACTAAGGCAAGGAGGTACACTGAGCGAAACACAGCAAGCATTTCATAACCAAAATCATATTCTGGATCAGATTCGTGCCGTTGGCGAACAATATCCGGAATTACTTTCATCCCGCCAGTTTGAAAACCTGCAGCACGAAATTGCCGACGAAAACGAACAACTCGCAGCCGCAAAACGCATCGTGAACAGCAATATCCGCATATTCAATCAACGTATTGTCACTTTCCCATCTTCAATTGTTGCTGCTTCCAAAGGCCTTAAAAAGATGGAATTTTTTGAGGAAGATACCCAAAATAAAAAAGATATCAGCAATTTTGATTACACAGTTAAATAAAAGAAACAGTACCCAAAGACACCGCACATCATTAAAAAGCCCGGATCATACGACGATATATTGATCCGGGTTTTATTCTCTCTAATTTAATGACTGCTTCTGTTCCTTAAACATCATGACCACTTTGATCACGATGATTCCCATGGA
>CAUTVM010000092.1:0-5271 GCA_963541855.1 uncultured Erysipelotrichaceae bacterium | reverse complement strand
TCAAATTGCATATCCGGCATGCATTCCGCCATATCCGCTTGAATATGCTGCAAAGCTTCTACACGCATCTCAATAGAAGTATTCATATTTCCTTGCATAATAAACAGCGCATTCTTTGTATGCTCATCAAATTTATAATTTTCACCATCGCGTACATCCAACCATGCCATGATGCCCTTTGCATCACGATAAATATAATCTGTTTCCGCAACATGCTTTTCTGTTGATGAAATCGGGAGAAACACATCTTCCTTTCCGGCGACAGTAAATACGAGCGGTTCTTCGATCTTATCAAGATCATGTCCTCCGATCGCTAATAAAGAACGCAGAGACTCAACATTATAAATATCAATGATACTGTTAATATCGGAATGAATCCCCGATGCTGAATATTATGAATCAAGGCAAGAGCAGTTGGCGGATTTTTCTTGACACTGCGTCCAACTTTCTGCAATAGCTCCATATATCCCTGAATAACCGGATGCTCAATCACTGCCGTTTGATCACAATGTAAAGCCCACTCCTGCATTTGCTCTTGCTTATGCCGAAAAGACTCCGACAGAACGGCAGCCGGATCAACATTCCTTGCCATACCGACCACGATATGCTGTATGCCGAGTTTCGTCATACTTTGATCGACCACAATTTTCATACTGTTATCTTACCCTAATAAATAAAATTCCGCATACAGAAAACAATCTGCCTGCGGAATCATGAAAATATCCTTTTATAATCGCTTAACGAACCAGTTCCTTCAAAGCCTTGGATGCCTTAAATCCCGGAACATGTGATGCCGGAATGGTGATCTTCTCTTTCGTCCGCGGATTGATTCCTTCGCGGGCAGAACGCTCCTTCACCTCAAATTTTCCGAATCCGGCAATATCCACCTTATTGCCCTCTTTCAAAGCCGCGGACATCATATCAAAAACTTTATTGACAATATCCCCCGCTTCCTTTTTTGTCAGGTTATGCTCTTCAGCGATTCTTTCCGACATATTCTTTTTATTGACTATTTCCATGTCTCTTACCTCCGTGTGTATCATCTTATCACCGAATTTCCGCAGTTCAATACTTGACAATTCTATTTTTATAAGCTTATGCGGCCCGTTCGGAAAGCTCTTTTAAAAGATGATCAACCTCTTGCGACGAAAGTTTACTGACGCCAGCAGCACAAGGATGCCCCCCGCCATGAAACTGAGCCGCCAGATCATTGATCGTTATCGACTTAGAACGCAGGCTCCCATCATAAACGATCGTTCCATCTTCATTTTTCCTCTGCGTAAATAAAGCCCATATACCAAAATCCCGAACATGACCGATTTCATCAATGAAGCTGCGCGCTTTAGAAGCACTCAAATGCCATTTTTCCAGCTCTTCAATTGAAAGTAATACATAAGCAAAATGATCACAAACGACCTGCACATGGTTCCGGATATATCCTGCAAAGCAAAAATCCGCAAAACTTAGATCAAATAATTCCCGATTCAAGGCCGCAATGGGAACAGCAAAACTTGCCAGATAAGCTCCCGTTGCCAACGTATGCGCCGTTGTATTTGAAGTACGATAACATAATGTGTCCGTCAGAATTCCTTTGTACAACAACGCGGCAATTTCTTCGCTCATCTGATATTGCGTTAGCTGCTGCATGAAATCACCGAGAATTTCACAAGTTGCCGCACAATCATCATAAATGAAGCGCATCGTTCCGAATTTCTCCGGATCAGGGTGATGATCAATCTGTATAATCGTATCCGCCGTCTGAAAGCGCTGATCGTCGATACGTTCCGCATTTGCCGTATCCAGAACAATGGCCAGGCTGTTACGAATAAAAGAATCATCCGCCTTGTCCATCATCGGCCAACTTCCCTGATCGCTTGTTTCCATACCGATGGCGGCTGTCTCTTTATCCGGAAAATTGAGCTGGAGCCATTGTTTCAGACCAAATTGCGACCCCAAAGCATCGCCATCCGGATGCTGATGACGAAATATGGTAATGCATTTTGCCTTTTGGATCGTTTCCAGAAGATTCGGAAATGATAAACTCATAAACCAAGCAGCCGCATCGTGTCACGCACGATCATCAGCTCCTCATTGGTTGGAATAACATAAACAGCCACCTTGGAATCCGCTTTGGAAATCAAGGCCTCCTGACCATGTACACCCTTATTTTTATCATAGTCGATGGAAAGCCCCATCCCCTCTTCCAGACCTTTCAGAATTCTTTCTCTTGTCTGGTCATCATTTTCACCAAGACCGGCCGTAAAGACCATCGCATCCGTATGTCCTAACTGCATATAATATCCGCCAATGACATTGACCGCCCGATTTGTATACAAACCCGTCGTCAGGATAGCCCGCTCATCTCCCTTTTCAACCGCCGCCTGAATGTCGCGCGCATCCGAAGAAATGCCCGAAACCCCCAGCATGCCGCTCTTTTTATTCAGATAGGTATCCATTTCCGATGGCGAACAATGCAACTGTTCCTCCATATAGAAGACAACCGTCGGATCAATATCGCCGGATCGCGTTCCCATCATGATGCCGCCTAACGGCGTCAAGCCCATAGAGGTATTGATGACTTTTCCACCTCTTATTGCTGTAATGGAGGCTCCATTTCCCAAATGACAAGTAATCATGTTCACGGTTTCCACCGGCTGCGCCATCAATTCCGCCGCCCGCCGGTTGACATAAAAGTGCGATGTTCCATGTGCCCCATAACGACGCACCTTATAATCGGTATACCACGCATATGGTACCGGAAACAAATAGCTTTCCGGTGTCATCGTCTGATGGAAAGCCGTATCAAATACAAATACATGCCCGATATGTGGTAAAGCCGCCTTAAAAGCCCGATAGCAGACAAGATGAGCCGGATTATGCAGCGGTGCAAGCGGTGCAAGCTCTTCTACCTTCCGTTCCACTTCTTCATCGACAACAGCCGAAGCGGAAAAATAAGACCCTCCCTGCACAATACGATGCCCCGCACCTTTAATCTCTTTTAAAGAGGTAACGACACCCTCATCAATCAAAGCCTTTAAAAGAAGCTGAACCGCCACCTGATGATCTGCAATCGGTAAAGACTGCGTATGCTTAACATCTTTGATTTTAATCGTAAATTGGCCCATTTCCTGACCGATTCTTTCCGCCTGACCGGCCGCCAGAACAATTTCCTGCGGCATATCGTACAATTGAAATTTCAATGACGAAGAACCGGAATTTACGGCGATGATTTTACTCATAATTTTCTCCTTCCTCCAGCAGCATGCACTTCTCTAAAAGCTTCTGCAGCCTTGTCTCTTGAACAAGCGGCAGCATCTTCTGATATAAGTTTCGCCTCTTTTCGCCAAGCAAGGCAAGATGCAGAACCTGCTCATAATGCTCAAGCTCTATACGACTGTGCCTGATCATATCATAGACGGCGGTTCGACTGATATGCTCAAGCTCGGCAATTTCCTGATAAGATAAATCCTTTCGATAGTAATAGCGGCATATTTTTCGCTGTCTTGGTGTCAAAAGCTCTTCATAATAGTCCAGAAGAATGTTCAACCGAACTTTACTCAACATCACTAAGCCCCTTGGAAATGCTGTACAAATATGAATCCAGATCGAAGGGACGTAAATCCTGCGGCTGTTCACCTAAACCGATATACAGCACCGGCAGCTTTAAAGCCCGTTTGATGGCAATGACAATGCCGCCCTTGGCCGTACCATCCATTTTGGTCAAAATGATGCCGGTCAGACGTGTCGCTTCATGAAAGATCTGTGCCTGCCGTAAGCCGTTCTGCCCGGTTGTCGCATCCAGCACAAGCCAAGTATTGTGCGGAGACCCTTTGATTTCACGAGCGGAAACTCGATTCATTTTACTTAACTCTGCCATCAAGCCGGCCTTATTCTGCAATCGTCCGGCCGTATCGCATAACAGAATATCAATGTTGTTTTCTTTAGCATACCGACAACCATCGACAATGGCGGCCGACGGATCGCCATTTTCTCTTCCCCGAATGCAGGGAATATGCAGGCGTTTGGCCCATGCGTCCAGCTGATCAATGGCCCCAGCCCGAAAAGTATCCGCACCGACCATGGCAACTGATTTCCCTTGCGCCGTATACATTGCGGCCAGTTTGGCGGCCGTTGTTGTTTTTCCCGAACCGTTTACACCTTCCAGAAAAATGACGGTCGGCCCCTGTTCATTAAAGAGAACGGGCTGATCCGGCTCTTTTTCATATAGATCTTTCATTGCCTGCAAAACGAAGTTGAGCGCCCATTTCCAGGAGACATTGACATATTCGTCAGCTGTCTTTTTCATATTGGTGCATATTTCATCCGCCGTTTCAACACCGATATCACTTTCCAGAAGGATAATCTCCAATTCTTCCAGAAACGCATCATCCACTTTTTTGAAATGATGGCGCAGACTGTCCGTTTTGCGCAGAAAACTATCTTTGGATTTCTGAAAACCGCTGAGATACACGGCTTTATCTTCTTTCTTTCCAAACGCTTCCTTCAACCGCTCAAAGATATTCATGCTTTTACCTCCGTCGGTTCCTGCGCCATGTCGACCGCTTCCTTCAACTCCACTTTGAGCATTTGCGAAACGCCCTGATGCTGCATGGTAACCCCAAACAGCACATTACAATTTTCCATCGTTCCCGGACGATGCGTGACGACAAGAAACTGCGTACGGTCAGTATACTGATGCAGATACTGCGCAAAGCGTTCCACATTTCCCTGATCCAGTGCGGCTTCAACCTCGTCTAAAATGACCAGCGGAACCGGTTTGACCTTTAAGATGGCAAACAAAACACAAAGCGCAATCAATGACTTTTCGCCGCCTGAAAACAGCATGTTGTTCTGCACCGATTTTCCCGGCGGCTGGGCGTCTATGTCAATGCCGGTATTCAAGATATCGGATGGATCCTCCAAGACAAGCCGCGCTCTTCCGCCCCCGTAAAGACTGGTGAAAATCGTATGAAACTGTTTATTGATCTGTTCAAACATCGTTTTGAACTGCTTGACCATCACGCGATCCATTTCATCAATGGCGCTCAGAATCTTATCGCGGCTTTCCGTTAACTCCTGAATCTGCTTTTTGAGAAATTCATAGCGATCGTTGACTTCATTGTACTGTTCCGGGGCCTCCATGTTGATATTGCCCAAGCGCTCAATATCCATCCGTAATTGGAGCACCTCTTCCCGCGCATTCTCCACCACCGTCTGCGTTACTTTCGTTTGAGCAAATTCAAAGGTCAACTGATACTCTCCGGCAAGACG
>CAUTVM010000091.1:0-5355 GCA_963541855.1 uncultured Erysipelotrichaceae bacterium | reverse complement strand
AATCTCAGCGCAAAAGAAAAGGCGTAGACCTTTATTTTGGGTTTACGCCATTGACGGCTATCTCTTATAGAAGATGCCGTTTTTCTTATTCAGATCAGGAAATATTTTAAGATAAACAGGAAACTCAGTATATACATCAATATGGATAATTCTTTTCCTCTTCCAATCAACAGATAGAGCACACTGTAGCTCATGATGCCATACGCAATGCCGTCGGAAATACTGTAAGAAAAAGCCATCATCGTAAAGCAGATCAGGCAGGGGATTGCGGAACCCATATCTGACCAGTCTATTTTTGAAATCTGCTCAATCATCAAAAAGCCGACGACAATCAATGCCGGTGCCGTTGCAAAACTCGGAATGGTCAAAAACAATGGCGCCAAAAACAACGCCGCCAGAAACAAAATGCCCGCCGTGCAAGCAGTCAAACCGGTTCGTCCGCCTTCGGAAATACCCGAAGAAGACTCTACGAACGTCGTAATCGTTGAGGTTCCACACATGGCGCCGACCGTTGTGCCAACGGCGTCTGCCAGCAAAACGCCCTCCATATGATCAAGCTGACCGTTCTCGTCCAGCATATTTGCCTTTCCGGCACACCCGATGACCGTTCCCAATGTATCAAAGATATCAACGAAGCCGAAAGCGAAGACAACGACCAGAAAATCCAGCGTGTGCGATGTTATAAAGCTGAAGTCCATCTGCATAAAAGTAGGAGCCATTGATGCCGGCGCGGAAAGGAAGGCAGTTGGAATAACAGAATAAAAGCCCAGCTCCGGATTTGGAATATACAAGCCGCTCAATTGACAGATAATCCCCAGCAGCCATGTTAACAGGATGCCCCACAACATAAATCCCTTTTTACCCTTCAAGAGAAACGCAACCGTAATCAAAACGCCGATCAAGGTCAGAATTACCGTGATTCCCTCGGTGAAAAAAGTCCCGGTCATGATGGCGTTTTTAAAGGAGAACAAAGTCACCAAGGTTGCGCCGTCAACGATGACATGGCCGTTCTGCAAGCCGATAAATGTAATGAATAATCCGATGCCGACGGATACGGCGATCTTGAGCTGGGAAGGAATGGCATTGAAAATAGCCGTACGCACCTTGGTCAAGGTCAGAATGATGAAGAGAATACCTTCAACAAATACGGCCGCAAGCGCCGCCTGCCAAGGATAACCCATGGCGCCGCAGACTGTATAGGCAAAATACACGTTCAAGCCAAGGCCGGCGGACAATGCAAATGGTTTGTTGGCGAATACGGCCATGCAGAAGCAGGCGATGGCAGAAGAAACGGCGGTTGCGGTCAGAATGGCTCCCGCATCCATTCCGGATGCACTGAGAATGGACGGATTGACGGCCAGGATATACACCATGGTCACGAATGTGGTTATTCCGGCCATTATTTCCGTCTTAACCGATGTGTGATTTGCCTGCAAATGGAACAACTTCTCGAACATACGATGAAACTCCCCTTTCTCTCGTCTATGTTCTTCCATATCCATATGTCATCTCGAAAAACGAAAAACTTCTGTAGCACGATACATATGTAGGGTACAGAAGTTCTGGTTTAAAAGATGACTACTACCGTAGTCTCGCGGATAGGCCGCGAGGTAGAAACGCTTTCCCCAGTTTAGAAAGCATATACGATATGCAAAGACTTTTTTATTATAAGACACGTTTAAAAAAAAGCAAGTATGCTACAGTAATTACGCACCTATGTATAAACTTTTATTTTTTCTTTTCCCATAACAGCGTTTCTTTTTATTTCTTAGTTGCTCGTTTTCTCTTCTTCACTTCTTTTTCCAGACCTTTGATGCGTTTCAGATACTCTTCTTCCACTGGAGATAATGTAATTTCCTGATATTTTCTATATTCCGTCTTTGCCTTCTTTATAGCCTCGTCATGACTTACTTTGCCGGAACCTTCAAGGAGTTTCCTATTTCCAGATGTAAGAATAGAATCCAACTGTTCAACATAATCACTCATATACATTGGCTTATGCTCAATGGCATTGATTTCAGCCAGATCAAAATAACCAGAAACAAGGTTATTCAGAACCTTTAGCTCATCTTCCTTCAGGTAGTTCTTAGCCACCCCAATATCCTTCAATGCGGGCAGTTCTCCCGAAAAGGAAGTTAATCCCATAAAAAGCTTATTAGCGTCTGCTCTTTCGTAAATCACTTCAGCCGCAGTATGACCGTGTGCTGCGTAATGAAACTTGTTCTGAACAATCTTGAAAAATTGTATAGACTCATCACTATTCGGATTATAATCAACGCTGGTTGCATACAGATCCAGAACCTGACGATAAAGAACCTTTTCTGAAGAACGGATATCCCGAATCCTGTCAAGAAGTTCCTTCCAATAATTACCTCCGCCATTTCCCTTTAGCCGTTCGTCGTCAATTGTAAATCCTTTGACTATATATTCTTTCAAACGCAGAGTTGCCCACTGCCTAAATTTTGTAGCTGTCGCGGAGTTAATGCGATAGCCAAGAGAAATAATCATATCCAAATTATAATAAAGAACATTGTAGTTCTTTCCATCTGAGGCAGTTGTTCGGAATTTCCGAACAACTGCCTCTTTTACAAGTTCACCATCTTCAAAAATATGTGTAATATGTTCACTAACATTCGCTTTGGATGATTGATACAGTTCGACTAGCTGAGCCTGAGTCAACCAGACGGTGTCATTTTCCATTTTTACTTCCAGCTTAGTCAATCCGTCCTCTGTCTGATATATAATGATTTCTCCATAGTTATCCATAATATTCTGCTCCTTAGTCTTCATTCTTCTCTTTTGTGGTCGAAAAAATCGATCACAAATCCTCTGTTCACATTTATAAACATAAATGTGGTTTATAGTTATATTCTGCTCAATTGCAAACCTCAATGCAACAGATCTATTGCATTGAATTAAGTGAAAAGTTGAAAAAGCTCAACAAAAAGTAAATCGTTTTTATATGTGTCAACTATGTAAAAACAGTCATAAATCCTGGAAAATGCACAAGCGGAGATTCTTGAAAATGGCTTTATTTCCTGTGCATTTTATTTAAACTGTTTTGGTGCGTAATTACTGGTATGCTAGAATGCAGGAACAGGAGGAGGCCATGTCAAATTTTATTTTTATTTCTCCAAATTTTCCAAAAACCTATTATCAATTTCCGCAGGCATGGAAACAGATGGGGAACTGTGCCCTTGGCATCGGTGATGAACCATGGGATTGTTTATCATCACCGCTTAAAGACGCTTTAGATGAATATTATCAGGTCTCCAATATGGAAGATTATGAGGAAATGTACCGGGCGGTCGCTTGGCTTGCACATCGACATGGGCGAATCGACTGGCTTGAAAGCAACAACGAATATTGGCTGGAACAGGATGCACGCTTACGGACAGATTTTAATATTTCTTCCGGTGATAAAACGGATACCATCATGCGTTTTAAAACCAAGTCCAATATGAAAGCCTATTATGCAAAGGCAGGATGTCCTGTCGCCAAGTGGCATTTGGTTACGAATCTTAAAGAAGGGCAAGCCTTTATAAAAGAGGTCGGCTTTCCGGTTGTGGTAAAGCCGGACAACGGTGTCGGCGCGGGAGGTACATGGAAGCTCAGTGATGAAGAAGATCTGCGCGCTTTTTATGAAACGGATCTTCGGGTGCCTTACATCATGGAGGAATATGTTCCGGGATATATTCAATCTTTTGACGGACTGACTGATCAAAATGGAAAAATCATCTTTAAAACAAGTCATATCTTTCCAAAACCGATTATGGATATCGTTTTAAGTAAGGGTGAATGCTGGTACTATAACGTGCGGGAAATACCGGAGGATCTCAACCGGATCGGAACGAAAGTCATTCGATCCTTTGCGTTAAAAGGTCGTTTTTTCCATGCCGAGTTTTTTCGGCTTTCACAAGATAAAGCCGGACTGGGTAAAAAAGGAGAACTCGTCGGTCTGGAGGTCAATATGCGCCCGCCCGGAGGCTATACAACCGATATGATGAACTTCGCCGCCGATCATGATATCTATCGCGAGTATGCACAAATGGCTGCCGGGCGCCCCATCATAATGCCGCCCAAAAATCCTTATCATTGCGTCTATGTCGGCAAACGCAGTGCTTTGCGTTATAAGCATTCGACAACGGATATTTACCGCGCCTATGGGGCGAGCATATGCATGCATGAAGCAATGCCGCTGATTTTACAGAATGATATGGGCGATGACGCTTATATTGCCCGCTTTAAAACTTTAACGGAAGTAGAAAAATTCGTTCGCTTTGTTTATGAAAAACAAAGCGATAAAAAGGGCTGATCATTTTTATGAACACACAATATTATCGACATTATTCTTCCTGCCTGCATCGTGACATGGAATATAAGTTTTACGGAACGGAAGGTAAGGCGCTGCTTGTTTTTCCATCACAATCCGGTCGTTTTTATGACTTTGAAAACAACGGTATGCTTGATGCGATTCGGGGTTTTATTGAAGATGGAAAAGTGCAGGCGTATTGTGTCGACAGCAACGACGACTATTCTTTCAGTCAACAAAATGCGGATCCCCGACAACGGATTGAGGCGCAAGAGTCTTATTTTCTCTACATCACAACGGAGTTGCTTTCCGTTTTACCTGCAATGCCTTTAGCTGTCGGCTGCTCGATGGGCGCTTATCATGCTCTGAATATGTCTTTACGGCGGCCTGACTTGTTTTCCGGTGCCATCGGCCTTTCGGGGGCGTATGATCTGCGCCTGTTTTTCGGAAATTATATGGATGATCTTGTTTATGCCAATTCGCCGTTAGCTTATCTTGGCGGTATGCCGGATGATCATCCATATGTTTCTCTGTATCAGAAGCGCGATTGGATTCTTTGCTGCGGACGCGGAGATTGGGAACATCCGATGCAGGAGGACAGTGCTCGCATGCAGGCATGTTTCGATCGTCTGCATGTTCCGGCATGGATTGATTTCTGGGGCAGTGATGTATGCCATGACTGGCCATGGTGGCGTAAGCAATTGCCTTATTATCTCTCGTTTCTTTGTTAGCGAGTATGTTATAATTTCTCTGCTTTCGGGAGATTGGTGGAATGGCAGACACGTCAGTCTTAGGAACTGATCCGAACAGGGTGTGGGTTCGAGTCCCACATCTCCCACCATTTGCACTATGCAAAGTAATGCATAAAACCCTCTAAAACGGCTCTATAAAAGCACTTTAGAGGGTTTTTTATTTTTAGCGAATCTCGAGTAATATGGCAGCTTTACGGAAAGTTTCCGTAAAAATTCCGTATTTACATAGTAAAGCCGCCAATGGCGTAAACCCAATTCAGGGTTCACGCCTTATTTTCTTATTGGTCGCAA
>CAUTVM010000090.1:0-5428 GCA_963541855.1 uncultured Erysipelotrichaceae bacterium | reverse complement strand
CGCTGGCGGCGGTTATCGGGGAAGATGAACTGTCGGAAATCGATCAGCAGTATATGCAGTTCGGGCGGCGGTTCGAGCGGATTTTTATCGGGCAGGGGTTTCATGCCCACCGCTCAATGGTTGAAACGCTGAATCTGGGCTGGGCTTTATTGTCCACGTTGCCGCAGC
Source organism: uncultured Erysipelotrichaceae bacterium (assembly GCA_963541855.1). GTDB lineage: Bacteria > Bacillota_I > Bacilli_A > Erysipelotrichales > Erysipelotrichaceae > Bulleidia. The sequence continues at coordinate 5,260 of CAUTVM010000090.1, read as the reverse complement.
CGGCTTTAGATCGTCTGGATCCGCAGCTGATTAAGGAAAATTATGATCCGGAACATGCGGAAGAGACGATTCGCCTTGTCTTGCAGGGAGAAGAAGCGTGAGTGCACAGCCGGCAGCGACCAAAGGAAATCTGCTTCGGCTTCGGCGCGCTTTGCGGCTTTCGGAAAGCGGCTATACCTTGATGGATCGCAAGCGGAATATTCTCATCGGGGAGATGATGCGTCTGGTGGATCGGGTGCGTCTGATTCGTGATCAGATCGCGGATGCGTATGCGCTTGGCTATTATCTGTTGCAGCAGGCGAATCTGTATTCGGGTCAGATCGGCGCCGTTACGGAAGAGGTTCCGGTGGAGGCGGGAATTCAGCTGACGTATCGTTCGGTGATGGGCGTCGAGGTTCCGGAGGTTTTGTTTCAGTCGACGAATACTCGTGAGGTGCCGTATGGGCTGGAGTCGACCAATTCGCGGATTGATGAAGCGTATCTGCAATTTCAGAAAATCAAGGAACTGACCATGGCGTTGGCGGAGGTGGACAACAGTGTCTATCGGCTTGCAAATGCGATTTCCAAAACGCAGAAGCGGGCGAATGCGCTGAAGAATATCGTCATTCCGCGCTATCGGGAACAGATTCGGAATATCAGCGATCAGCTGGAAGAGAAAGATCGGGAAGAGTTTTCTCGTATGAAAGTGATCAAGTCCAAACAGGCCAAGGTCGATGCGGATAAATAAAAAGAGCCCCGAGCGTTGAACCTGAATTGACGGAAAGAGCTTTTTAATATGGTGAACGCGTCCGAAAAGGGCAGTATTTCAGTTTTCCGGCGACTGTAGAGCGGAGCACGGATAGTGCGTACTGCATTACAAGCGGGAACCGGATTGCCATAGACTTCATATTTTCTGAAAAATGTTGAAATAATAAATGCTAAGCCGTGGGTTTTGATACGCGGCTTAGCACTATTTTCCTCATTCAATTTTGAAAGACAAGTAAGATTATTTGATGAACCGGATTAAGCAATCACCCGGTTTCCGTCCATACATTGGATAGACACTACAAACCGTTGAAACAGGTATGGCGGCAGATGAAACATAGGGTTTATTTCATTAACTTTTGTATGGCATATGCGACCCATTCTCCTCCTGTTTTTCCGGAAGCGGCCAGGACGATTCCATTGATTAGCATATAGAACATAACCGTGATAAGAAGCGAAAAAAATTTTTTTTAATGTACGCATATACCTTGTCCCCTATTCAAAGAATAACATAATCATGTTTAAAAGTGGTCACCCTCTTAAACGGCCGGTCGTGCGGCTGTAATAGCATTTATTATTTGATAAATGATAGAATCAAAGCGGCAGAGATAAAATCAGACGATTTGGAGGGGGAATGGATATAAAGGCATTTTGGCAGGACGTCATAACGCAGAACAGGCTTGCCTTGCCGGCGTATTTTTGTGATGATGCCGTGATACGCTGGCATTGTACAAATGAAAAATTTACGGTTGGTGAATATATTAGAGTGAATTGTGATTATCCGGGGAAATGGTATGGCGAAATTGAAAGAACGGAGCAATTTGGCTCAAAAATAATTCTTGCAGGGAAAGTACAGTCTTTTGATCATACTGTTTCTTGTCATGTAACAACTTTTATAAAGCTTCGTGATGATAAGATTTGCGAAATGGATGAATATTGGGCTGATGATGGAGGGATACCCTCTTGGCGAAAAGAATTAGGTATCGGAACAGCAATAAGGTAAATTGAAGTTTTATCTGTGCGAATCCTGCGATTCCATGGTCTGCCGTATTCTGCCATTTCATTCCTGAAAACTTCAGGTCAAGTCAATTTCTGTAAAAGCATTCGCAGAGCGCTTCGTGAAGAGAGCGCTGTTGAAAGGGCACGGGTGTTTAGAAGATGAAAAGGAATACGAAAATTGTATGCGCGGTTATGAGCACTGTTATAGTAATTACAGGAGGCGTACTTGCGTCTATGTATTTATTCGGAAAGATTACCGGGATTGAAAAAGAAAAACTTACGGGTTATCAATACAGCAGCGGCGGGGATATGTCGGGAAGATCGTATTCTGAATCTGTGTGTGAATACGATGAAAACAGTGCCCTTGTTACGATCATGCAGCGCAATTGGCACGGCGACGACGGCACCGTAAAAGAGTATCGTGTTGATAAAGAAATTCTTGATGAATTAAAAGCGGTATTTGTTAAATACCACATGAAAAACTGGAGAAACAAGAAGTTTACGAATATGTTTGTTGCCGACGGCGCAAGTTATAGCTATAGCTTTGATTTTGAAACAGACAGCGTGTCATTCTCGTCCCAGATTTATCCCGAGAAGTATTCCGTCAAGCTTAAAAATCTCGACGAGGTGGTGGATAAGTATCTTAAGAATGCAGAGCTTTTGCCCGGTCTTGTTACGGAGGATGCCGCAAATAAAGATGATTATACGTTGCCGTACGATATAAACAGTGGAATGCTAGAACTATCTGTTTATTCGTATTATCGGAAGGATCTCTGCTACCGTGCGGTAAACGGCACGGATGAAAACAAGGAGCTTGATCGCACGGCCCGCCTGTACAGAGAGGGTGAAAGCATTCCAATCCACGAAGAATCTTCCGAGTACAAAAAAACCCTTTATGCACACAGTCAGGATGAAGATTCCATGATGCTTAGCGAGAGACTTCTTCCCGGTAAATATCGTCTCGAGATGTTTGGCTGTGAAACAGAGTTTGAAATACGGTAAAGAGATTGGGAGGGTAAGAGCCATGGCGGAGATGGCTGCTCTTAGATTGCACTTTATCTGGATACGTCAACGGGAGAATACCGGCTGCACACTGTGGATTCGACTTGATTCCGGAAATAGGTCGGATAATCAGAAAGCATTTATGGAGATTGATTCTATGCTGCATGCCAAGGCGTCGGAAGAGAACAGACGTTATGCGGATTAGAGATTCTTACCAACAAGGAAGCGAACAAACCGGAAGGAAAAACAGCAGAAATGCTTGAAAAAGAAAATTAGGGTCTTCGATTTTGCAGGACTAAATAAATTGGAATTTTCAGGAGTAAATCAGATGAAAAGTGCGGTTATATATGTTCATGGTAAAGGCGGTTCCGCCGGCGAAGCGGATTATTATCAGAAGTTTTTTAACGAAAAGTATGATGTTATAGGATTTGATTATAAATCGGAATTGCCATGGGAAGCCAAGGCGGAATTTCAAAACTATTTTACCGATATTTTTTCAAGGTACGATGAAGTTTTACTGATTGCAAATAGCATAGGGGCATATTTTTCTTTCCTATCTTTATCGGAAAGCCTTATTAAAAAAGCAATGTTTATTTCACCGATCGTAGATATGGAAAAACTGATTTTAGACATGATGAAAAGAGCGGATATATCTGAAAAAGAACTCTTTTTGCAAAAAGAAATAAATACGCCGTTTGGCGTGCCTTTGTCTTGGGAATATCTTTCTTATGTCCGAGATAACCCGATCACATGGAATGTTCCAAGCCGTATTCTCTATGGTAAAAATGATAATATGATGTCTTTAAAAACAATGACGGATTTTTCAAATAGAATAAATGCAGATTTAACGATTATGGAAAACGGAGAACATTGGTTCCATACAGAAGAGCAGATGCGTTTTCTGGATGATTGGCTGAAGAAATCGATATAACAAAATTGGAAGGCTGCAGAGGAGTGCTATGGAAATGTGTAAAGAATGTTATGTTGATAAGAAAAGAATAACACCGCTTTTAAATCCAATTGACTGCTTAGAAAATCATACGCAATATATCTGTGGAACTTGCGGCAGATGCATTTGCATTGAGCGTGATCAAAAGCGAGGTTTGCAGCGGTGGAATTTTCCTTTTAAGTCCTTGGAAATTGCCAAGCTATATTTGAGGACTGCCGATTATACAATGAAAAAGTCCTGTGGAATCTATGCGATCAAAAGCAAGAACGGCCGATCTTCCTACAAGATCTTTGCGGATGGCGAAGACTTGCAGACATATCTGAGCAAGAATAAGGATAAAACCTGCGAAACAATGTCTCCTGTTTTTCGGGTGGAAGAATATAAGGAATACCCTAATACGCAGATTAGAAAATTAACTTCTGACGAAATACAAAGATATATGTCGGAAAGACAGCTTTGATTTTGAGGAAGATAAATGGGAAAATTCTTAACCTCTTTCGGTGAAGTTACAATACGGATAGATGGAAAATCAGTCCCTTATTTTGCGAAAGAGGGAAGAAAACAGAATGTACTTTGTCCACATGTTTTGGGAAGATATCAGATTGCCGTTCTGGTACGCACTAATGGAACCTGTGCATGGCAGAGGAAACAAGCCTGAGGACTTCAATAAAGTAAATGAGGCTCTCTTTCCAAAAGGCACAGATATGCTTGATATCTATGAATGGACGACGGACTGGTCGAATTTGTTTGACGACGGACATGAATGGTATGGCGCATGTTGCTGGAGCATTTTTGACAAGAGTATGAACAGATATGTGGTAATGCTTGTATCAGCAACAGACTGATAAATCGTTGAACGTGTGTGTATGGAGGATAATTAAATATGTATGAATTAAATGCAATAATCAAAAAAATTGAAGATAATATAAATCGTGATGATTTTGAAATGGTTATAACGGATTGTATGGAAGATATTAAACGCAATCATAATCAATTGGCTTCGGTAAAGCCGTTGCTTCAACTTATGGAAAGGAATCCTCTTATCCACTTTGGAGATCCGGGTGCGATCGTACATTTTGTTGAAACATTTTATAAAAAAGGATACGAAGAAGAACTTGTTGACTCCATAAAAAGAAAACCTGCTTTGCATACTGTTTGGATGTTGAATCGTCTAATAAATGGAGCGGATAATAAAGAGTATTATTTAAGCTTGCTGAAAGAAATTTGTGAAAATAAATTAAATGACAAGAAAATAAGAGACGAGGCATTGTATTTTTTATCTATTCATTAAATTAGAAAGTTGTGGATGTTAAATTGTGTTATTTGAAGAAATTGTGCAGGCACATGATGAAAAGCAAATCATCAGACTTTGTAAAAAATTAAGTAAAAGCTGTTCATTTACGAGAAATTCCGATGTTACATCTTTGTGTGAGCTTGCGTATTGTTTATATATTTCAAATGATAAGGAGAACGCATTAAAAGTATGCGAGCTTACCAATATTGATATTCCAACAAAAATCAACTATAACATCTGGGATTTTATTCTTTGGATATGGGGATTAGAAG
>CAUTVM010000089.1:0-5602 GCA_963541855.1 uncultured Erysipelotrichaceae bacterium | reverse complement strand
CGCCATCCAATAAAGAGACCGTTTCTCCTGTTTGTACATGGCGCTCTTCATTCTCCACATGAATCGCTATCGACTCATCTTCCGCCTTTGTTGTTATATTCTTAGCAGACAGCCCATATCCCGGCATACCCAAAACCATGGCCATCAAAACAGCGAACCATTTCTTCAACTGATTGCTCATGCGTTACCCCCAACTAAACTGACATCCAACAGATGCGATGATCTTTAATCAAGGGCATTATACCCCCCCCCCGTATCAATTTTGGAAGAGGAAAAACATGCATGAAACCGCTTTTAATCATGCTTTCAGGTTGTTTTCATGAAAATGATGTAATATGAAAGATAGGATAAACAGCATGCAATACAAACAAATTTTGTACAATATTTCCAAATGAAAAAGGGATTACCTAAGCAACCCCTCTTTTAATACCATTAACGATTTCGTGCTTACTTCTTACGTGCCGGCTTTTTGGCAGGCGCTTTTTTTGCGGCTGCTTTTTTAGCCGGCTTCTTTTCCTCTACATGCGAAAGGGCGGCAACATTGTAGAATGCCTGCTTGCCGCGATACTGCGCAACCGGGCCCAACTCTTCCTCAATCCGCATTAACTGATTGTACTTCGCGATACGATCCGTGCGCGAAAGAGAACCGGTTTTAATCTGACCCGCATTGACACCGACAACCAGATCCGCAATCGTTGTATCTTCCGACTCACCGGAACGATGCGAAACAACCGCCGTCCAGCCTGCTTCTTTTGCCATCTCAATCGCATCCAGCGTTTCACTCAACGTTCCAATCTGATTCAGCTTGATCAAAACAGAATTGGCTGCACGCAATTCAATACCCTTCTTGATAAATGTCGTATTGGTAACAAACAGATCATCACCAACCAGCTGAATCTTATCCCCCAGACGCTCACGCAGCTTCTGCCAGCCGGCCCAGTCATTTTCTGCAAGACCATCTTCCAAAGAGATCAGCGGATATTTCTTTGTCCATTTCTCATACATATCAATCATCTCTTCAGAAGTTTTCTCGCCTTCACCCGAACGCTTCAAAATATACTTATGCTTCTTTTCATCATAGAACTCCGAAGACGCCGGATCCATGGCGAAGCAGATATCCTCACCCAGTTTATAGCCTGCCGCCTTGACTGCTTCCGTCATCAATTCCAGCGGCCCCTCATTGCCAAGCGTCTCCAACGGCCCTTTTCCATTCGGCAAAGAAGACGGCGCATAACCACCCTCATCGCCAACCGCCGTATTGTAGCCATACTTCTTCAACACACTTTTCAATGCATGGAATACTTCCGCCCCCATGCGAACCGCCTCATGCAAATTTTTTGCACCAACCGGCATGATCATATATTCCTGACAATCTGCCGAAGAATCCGCATGCTTGCCGCCATTGAGCACATTCATCATCGGAACCGGCAAAACCTTTGCATTCGCCCCCCCGATATACTTATACAACGGCTCCCCGTAATAATCCGCCGCACAGCGCGCACACGCCAAAGAAACCGCCAGCGTCGCATTAGCACCCAGATTGGACTTAAACGGCGTGCCATCCAATTCCAGCATCACCTTGTCAATTTCCGTCTGATCCGTCACATCCATGCCGATGATCTTCGGTGCGATCTTCTCATTGACATTCTTAACCGCCGTCAGCGTACCTTTGCCAAGATAACGCTTCTTATCTCCATCCCGAAGTTCCAACGCTTCACGCTCACCTGTCGAAGCGCCCGAGGGAACAATCGCCCTGCCAAAAGCGCCCGACTCCGTTACCACTTCACACTCAACCGTCGGATTGCCACGCGAATCCAGAACTTCACGCGCATAAACACTAACAATATAAGGCATCTCTAATTTCCTCCTCTGTCGATGACCTTTGCTTAGGAATCGGATGATTCCATCAAGCCTCACTTGGTCGCGTCAATCAGCGCCTTGAAGGAATCCGCCTTCAACGAAGCCCCGCCAACCAACGCACCATCAATATCCGCACACGCCATATATTCCTGAATATTCGTCGGCTTTACCGAACCGCCATACTGCACGCGAACCGCTTCTCCCGCCGCCTGTCCATAAAGCTCTCTGACCGTGTCGCGAACCAAACGACAACACCTTTCCGCCGTCTGCACATCAGCCGACTTCCCGGTTCCGATAGCCCAGATCGGCTCATACGCAATCACCATTTTACCGACTTCGTCCGCTGAAAGCGTCGCTAACGACTCTTCCAGTTCCTTCTTTACAACTTCGTCCGTCTTGCCGGCATCATATTCCGCTTCCGTTTCGCCGACACACAAAATCGGCGTAATTCCGGAAGCGAACAGACGCTTGGCTTTGGCCGCACAATGCGCACTTGTTTCCGCATAATATGTCCGCCGCTCGGAATGCCCGATCACACAATAAGTGATTCCGATTTCCTTCAACATCAAGACCGAAACTTCACCCGTAAACGCCCCGGCATCTTCTTCATGACAATTTTCGGCCGCAACTTTCAACATTCCCGCTTCCTGAACGGCGACATCCAGATCAACATACGGAACGGCAACGCCATACTCCGCCCTTTCATTCCCCGTCAGATAGCCCTTCATATCTGCAAAAAAGGCATGCGCCTCATGGGGCGTCTTATTCATCTTCCAGTTCCCAAAAATAATCGGTTTGCGTGCCATCTCTTACTTCTCCTTGATAACGGCAATACCCGGAAGCTCTTTCCCTTCCATGTATTCTAACGAAGCTCCGCCGCCGGTTGAAATATGCGAGAAACGATCCGCATAGCCAAGATTTTTAGCCGCCGAAGCGGAATCACCTCCGCCAATAATGGTTGTCGCACCATCCAGCTGCGCCAGCGTCTTACAAATTTCTTCGGTGCCTTTAGCAAACTGCGGCTTCTCAAATACACCCATGGGCCCATTCCAGAATACGGTTTTCGCTCCCGCTAATTCCTTCTGAAATAACGCAACCGTTTCCGGCCCGATATCCAATCCCTCAAAACCATCCTCAATTTCACCGGCCTTTACAACCTTAACCTCACTGGGCTGATCAAAATCATTCGCTTCAACCGTATCCACCGGCAAGAATAATTTCCCCTTGCCTTTTTCCAAGAATGACAAAGCGAGTTCCTCTTTATCCGCTTCCAATAATGAATTGCCAATTTTGCCGCCCTGCGCCGCCGAGAATGTATAAGCCATGCCGCCGCCGATCAATACCTTATCGGCAATCTTCAACAAATTCTCAATAACGCCAATCTTATCCGAAACTTTCGCCCCGCCAAGAATCGCCACAAACGGCCGCTTTGGATCATGAAGCGCCTTGCCAAGAACATTGACTTCCTTTTCCACCAGATAACCGATCGCCGACGGCAGATAAGTTGGAATACCAACCGTCGAAGCATGTGCACGATGCACAGAACCAAACGCATCCTCTACAAACAAATCTCCTAGCGAAGCCCAATATTTTCCCAGCTCTTCATCATTTTTCGTTTCACCTTTTTCATAACGCGTATTCTGCATCAAAACGATTGAGCCGTCCTTTTGTGCTTTTACAGCCTCTTCAAGCTCTGCTCCACGCGTCGCATTTACAAATGTAACCGGCGCTGACTGTACCTGTTTCAGCCGCTCCGCCACAATCGACATATCATTCTTGGCCTTATCTTCTTCCGTTTTAATTTTTCCAAGATGCGATAACAACAGCACTTTCGCTCCCCGCCCCGTCAAATCATTAATCGTCGGCAGCGCAGCTAAAATACGATTGTCATCCGTAATCTTGCCGTCCTTGTGCGGAACATTAAAATCAACCCGTACAATGACATGCTTCCCGGTGACATTTAAATCCTTGACCGTAACTTTTGACATGATTCCATTACCCTCCCGTTTTTTCCATATGAAATTATAGCATGATCAATAAATCATGAACGCTTCCTGTGCAGAAAATCACAACAAAAATATACCTTTTTAAGCAGAAGCAAGACAATTTATTATCTTCCGAACAAAATCCGGCAAGACATTTCATTGCATCATCAATCACGATGAACAAAGTGAAAATGCAATACTTTTAACTGAAGTATCTGAAGATGAACTTCTTAATAGAGAAAAGCAAAAGCAGAGGCTCTTATATTTTTTAGAAATAATCATTCTTGCAATAGTCGGAGCCGGATATCATTTTAAAATCTACAAGAAAAAAACAGGAAGCTGATGATGATTATGATGAAGAGATGCGTATGCAAATGAGGATAACGCGGAAGTTTTGGCAATCGCCGCCTATGATGAATTGGGATGTTTCTTGCATGGTCGGGCCACCATCTGATAGGATGATGATCCATAATCACTCGTCATAAGCATCCGAAAATAAAAAATACAGCACATTAAAAAGTGACCGGTTCTGATCGACTGTACTTTAAAAATATTCTGCTTATTGATTGGCACTAAATGCCGTGCTCTATGATTCGGGGAACTTCCGACAGCGCAAGGTTTGTTTTCCTTCTCCCTATTTGCCTATATTTTGAAATACACCGGATATTTGTGCCCAATCAACATAGCGCTTAGAAAAAAGATTAAAAAGCTTCTGAAATGATCATGCACATACAACAAATTTGAAACTATTAAAAAATGCCAAAACCCTTTAGTTTAAAGGGAAATCGGCACTTTTCTTATCTTCAACTGTCAAAGAATTTACTCTAATCACCTTTTGATTCTATGCGTTGCAACTTAAATTTTTCGGTTACAAAGATTTATCCTATAGGCTTTATAGCGCTATATAACCTATAAAAATCATGGTTTTACAACCTTATTTTTACTCATTACGTTCCCAATGACCGTTGCTCCCAGTACCTACATATTGTAGATTCTCAATTTCTTTTATAGCCCTTTAAAAGTGTGCGTATTTTTTACTGATTATTTTATTATAAATACAGAAATATATAAGAGCGAATGACAAAACACTTGAATGAAAACTAGGTAAATACTTGAATGAAAATTGGACAAATACTTGAATAACTGGCAAAATCTACTTAGGTAATGAGTATGGGAGGAAATTATGAAGGCGTATTTACCCAGAATTGCAGATAAATTGTTAGAAGAACGATTAGACGCAAAGGGAGCCGTTTTAATTGAAGGCCCCAAATGGTGTGGAAAGACAACAACAGCGAAACAAAAGGCTAAAAGTTTTATATCTATGGATCAGCCTGATATGACGAGACAATATCAACAAATGGCAGAGATTTCTCCTAATACTTTGCTTAAAGGGAAAACACCAAGACTAATTGATGAGTGGCAAATAGCACCTAATTTATGGAATGCTGTGCGTTATGAGGTTGATAACAGGAATGCATTTGGTCAATTTATTTTAACAGATTCAGCAGTACCCAATGAATTTGATGATTCTATGCATACAGGTACAGGAAGAATATCCAGGCTTTTGATGAGACCTATGAGTTTATATGAATCAAAAGATTCGAGCGGTAAAGTTTCTATTAAAGATTTATTTGAAGGTGCAAACATCTCAGCCATTGATGAAACGAGTCTTGAAAAAATTGCTTTTCTAATTTGTAGAGGCGGATGGCCAAAAGCAATCGGTTTAGATGAAAAGCCAGCTTTATTTCAAGCTATAG
>CAUTVM010000088.1:0-5818 GCA_963541855.1 uncultured Erysipelotrichaceae bacterium | reverse complement strand
TATTTCCACTTTATTTTTTATCGCTCTGAAGTGGAATTTAACTTTTCACTTGAGCCGTTTTTTAAGGAAATCGCACTTTTATCAAAAGCCATCTCCTCTAGATGGCAACAGCCGCCTCTAAAACAGCCTTTACTTTCCCATAACACTCCTCATATGTTTCAAACAAATGCGCTTCATACATCTTTTGCTGCCCGATCCAAAGACACGGTACGGCATGATAATCATATTGATCTGCAATTTCCGGATGAACCTGTTCATCCACCCAGTCTATTTCCACCTTTTTATATTCCGGATTTTCTTTTTTCAATTCATCCAACGCTTTACGCGCCTGATGGCAATATGGACAATCCGACAAATAAAACCAAGTTATTTTTTTCATGCATGTTCTCCTTATTTCACCTTAATTATTGTCTCCAATTTCACCCTCATGTCCATTCTTTTGCCTATTTATCCATATCGACCTTTTACGATCATCATGTATACACGTATCAAAAAAGAAGACCGGTTTCCCGATCTCCTCCTTGCTTTCTTATTCAACAGTTACATGAACGCCCGGCCCCATGGTGGTGGAAACCGTCACCGACTTCATAAATGTACCTTTGACGGAAGATGGACGGATTTTCGCCAGCTGATCATAAAGCGCTTTAAAATTCTGTGCCAATGCATCGTCTGAAAACGAAACCTTTCCAATCATGACGTTGACATTGCCGTCTTTATCCACGCGATATTCAATCTTACCCTTCTTTATTTCCTCAACTGCCTGCGCGATATTCATGGTGACAGTTCCCGTCTTCGGGTTAGGCATTAAACCCTTAGGGCCCAGCTGCTTACCAAACCGGCCAAGCTTACCCATCATATTCGGTGTTGCGACAATGATATCGAAATCCAGCCAGCCGCCTTTGATCTGCTCAAGCATATCATCCGCACCGACAAAATCAGCCCCGGCATTCTTTGCCTCCTCAGCTTTTTCGCCTTCCGCAATGACAAGTACTTTCTGCGTACGGCCGGTGCCGTTAGGAAGAACCATCGCCCCGCGAATATTCTGATCGGCCTGTCGAGGATCCACATTCAGATTAAACGAAACCTCTACGGACGCATCAAACTTCGCCGTGTTGGTCTTTTTTGCCAACGCAACCGCTTCCTTATAGTCATATGTTCTGGAACGATCCACCTGCGCAAGCGCAGCGGCATATTTCTTTCCCGCCATGATTACTTTTCCTCCCAGCCTTCAATTGTGATGCCCATGTTCTTAGCGGTACCGGCAATAATCTTCATCGCCGCTTCCACACTGTTCGCATTAAGATCCGGCATCTTATATTCCGCAATTTCCTTGAGTTGGGCCGCGGTTACCTTTCCTGCTTTGGAAGTATTCGGTGTTCCCGAAGCTTTGTTAATTCCGGCCGCCTTTTTTAATAAAACAGGCGCCGGTGTTGTTTTCAGCACAAAGTCAAACGACTTATCTTCATATGCCGTGATAATGACCGGTACGATATCACCCTTACGATCTTTCGTCTTGTCGTTAAATTCTGTGCAGAACTTCGGCATGTTGATGCCGGCTGCCGCTAAAGCGGGACCCGGTTTTGCACCGCCGGCCGGAAACTGAAGCTTGCTGATTTTTGCAACTTTCTTTGCCATGTGGCTTTCCTCCTTAAATGATCAAGTGTTCCACATGCAGTGGTATACGGACGGTTGCCATCCTCCCACGCATATGCGCACAACAAAAAGATGTGTGCCTGCACAGTATACGCCAAGATTGTTCGTTCCGTCAACGAGGTTTCTGTATAGAACCGTATAAATAAAATGAAGAAGGATACCAATTACTCAAATATTCGTTTTCTTCATTTTCGTTATGAAAACAAATGACAGCTATCAAACTTCACCCACCTTTTTCACTGCCAAATCAAGCTCCAAGTCATGAAGCCCGGCATAAGCCTTTTTCAAAAAGAATACCGGAATTTTCTTAACCAACACTGCACTTGGAAGGTTGTAATACCATTGATAATAGGCGTAAAACTCTCCGATCCACATTGGCATAAATCCCTCCATTGCTTTACCTGCCTGCAGACAATAATTTTCTGTTTCGGTGAAATACGCCCAAAGCTCTTTGACATCCATTGTATTAACATAGGCCTTTGCCTCATCAATACATTTTCTTGTCTTGCTTGCCATATAAACATTGATAAACTCTTCCGTATCCTTATCGGGATATTGCTGTGCAACAAAATCAAAGAGCTTGCCTTGACTCTCCACCACATCATTTAAATACGCCTCTGCATACGCCCGCATAATCATCACCTCTCAAACAAGGTACTAAACACCTTTGTAACCTTATTCGCATCCGAATCGACAAGATCGCGCATATTTTTTCTTGCCGCGACGTCTCTTTGATTATACCTGTCGTTAAACTCGGCATAGGAAACGGCAAGCAGTTCATTACTCTTCTCTGTCAAATGAGCATACGCCGCTTCTGATTTGAGACAATACTGAATACCAAGCCCACCCAAGGAAAGCAATTCTTCAAGAATATCAATGTCGATATTATCCCGCACAAACTCTTTGGCAATATAAAAGTAAGAAGCGTCCGCTCTCCAGCCACGAATCACATCATAGGTGCTTGTATCAATGCTGTACTTCTCAATAAACTGTTTCGCAAGCATATGATATCGCTTGGAATCGGCAGCATCCCGATGCTTCATCAACTCGGCAAGCCACGAAAGAACATCCCTCTGCTGAAAATCCAATATTTTCAGCCCATCGGTTTCAAGTTCATACGGATGAACCCATCCATTTCTGTCATTCGGGCGACAAACCGCCCACTCTTTGGCAAGTTCTATGCTCTCTGTAAGATAAAAGCCCTTACCAAAGTCATGCTTTTCATCTCCCCCGCCATATTTCAGATCAACCAGCCTGTCCGAAGTTCCGAGATATAAAGTGATCTTTCCCATTTTCCCGTTCCTCCTTATAACGCCCAAAGGATCGGCCTCATCTATATTAAAAGCAATTGTAAAAACAACCAAGGTTTCATGACCTTGTCATATATCCTAGTGGAATAACGCTATATAGACAAACACTTTGACTTCAAAACTCTCCCATCAATAACGCTCATTGCAAGACAATGGCTTGCGACTTAAGGCAAATGCATCCTGCACCGTTTCTATCTTGGCATTAAACAGGCGCCCGAACAATTCCGGATCATTTAAACGAACCATCATGCTGACACGCTCCGCCTTTTTAGCCTCCGGAAATAATACAGCAAGATTTTCAGATGCCGAAACATCCAGTACCACCGTTGCCCGCTCTTGCAAAGCCGCATTCATCAATTTACATAAAGCCAGCGAATCCAGATAGATACACTCCTCCACATACGCCAACGCCCCCCGCAACAAAATGACAGCATACCCTTGAATATGATTACCCGCATCATAAAAAGCCACAATCTTGCCGTTACGAGCAGCCGTCTCCCGTTTCAAATTCTCAAAATGCCGCAGATTCCGAGCTTTAAAACCATTGAAATTACAAATGAAGCGACTGTATACCCACAACATATCTTCCGGACTTGGCTCATAGGCACAGCCGAAGTTGGTTATCCGTTTGACATCCTGCCGCGTCAAAGTATATCGAATCCGCTTATATACCGCCCTAAACCCAAGCGAAACATAATAATCCGTTTCTTCACCCGGCAATAAGGTCAACAGTTCCTGATGCGCACATGCATCCAGCACAACCTGAAACAGCCGATGCATCCGCCCCTGATTTCGATATGCCGGCAATGTCGCAGCCCCGGAAAGAATGGAAGCCTGGATGATGCGTCCATTAAAAGCCAGCGCATGCGGCTGACGCATCAACATCGACACAACCTTGTTTTCTTCAATGTCACAATAAGCAAATGCCGGCCGATAAACATATCGAAAATAAGTTTCCATCCACCGCGGATTCTGATTGGTAAAACACTTCTTCCATATCTCACGCACACTGCTGTCCAATGCCGCATTGGCCTGCTCAATCATTCCTCTTTCCTCCCTTCTTGCGTTGGCTGCCTTTTGTTTCACTCTCGATATCGGTATGCACTTTTCGTACCCGATCAGCCAACTCCTCAATGCGGACAAAGCGATGCTTCAAACCGGATTTACTCACTTTGATTCCCGCCTCCGCCCACATTTTATCTGACAGTTCATGCAGCGTCGCATCCGGATATCGTTTCCGAAACAAGACAACCTCACGCAGCTTTTCATCTAACGCCCCCATATGCATATGGCTTTCTAAAATACGAATATCTTCCAGCTGACGATTAGAAGCCTGCAATGACTTTACCTCATTGGCGACATCGACATTATTCAACCGCTGAATATTATTGGAAAGATCCCGCGAAATTCTCTCATTCTCAAATAAAAGCAGATGCTGATCGGCACCGATGACCCGAAGAAAATCACCGATCTTTTCCGCCGCTTTAATATATACAATCCGATGTGTACGCCTTTGCACGATACGCCCTTCTATATAAAACCGCGCCATCAATTCCACCAGAAAATCCGCATGCTCCATATTGGCACTTTTGATTTCCAGATGATAGGAACTGGTCGACGGACTGTTGACACTTCCCTCCGCCATAAAAGCTCCCCGTAAATAACAACGCGCACAACTCTCCTTGGCAACCAGCACCTTTAACGGCCTGTCCCGCAAGCCGCGCGCGCTATACAATTTCAGATCACGCAAAATATCCGTTATCGGGCCATAGATACGCAAAATATAGACAAGATTTTTCCGCAGATTCATTTTCCTGCGCACCATCGGTTCAATCTGTACGATTTTATAACTATCTTTTATCAGCCGATAAACACATCGAGATACGGCCGCATTTTCTGTTGATACCGAAAGATACATTCCCTGACTGGAAACGCAAAGCGACGCACAAGCCTGAATCAAAGCGGAAAGCTGCGCCTTACGATCATCGCCCTGCGGCGTCAAAAGCGAAATTTCCTGCTTCACATCTTTGGTAAATGACATATATTCTCCAGCAGCCGATTTACAGCCGCCTGAATTTTTTGCGGATCATGACGAATCAGACCATTTTCAAAACGCAATAAAGAACAAGGATAAATTGCATATGCATGCTCACTTTCACGCTTATGAACCGGTATGCTGCCTTGACTTTTATAACGCTGTACAATCGCCTCGGGGATAGAATCATCCGCCATTACGACTCCATCCACTTTCGCTCCATGTTCCAATAATGCCTGCACATGATCTTCCATGCTGTATCCATCCGTTTCGCCCGGCTGCGTCATGGCGTTGCAAAAATAAATACGTCTGGCCGCTGTCTTTGCCAAAGCCCGACGAATATCCGGAATGATGACATTCGGCAAAATAGACGTATATACCGAACCGATTCCATAAATGATCAGATCTGCCTGTTCAATCGCCTCAACCGCCGCCGGCGTCGCCTGTACCTTACAGTCATAAAATACCTGCCGGATATGATTGGAAACATTCGGAATGTTTGCTTCCCCGCGGACAATGACACCATCATCCATCCGCGCATATAATTCGATGACCTGCGTCGTTGCCGGAATAATCGTGCCCCGTACATTCAACACTTTTCCGATCATCGTTACCGCCTCCAGAAAACTTCCGCACTGCTTCGTCATGGCGGTCAAAATCAAATTGCCAAGATTGTGCCCCTGCACATCCATGCCGGTACCTTCGGGATCTTCAAAACGAAAATTCATGAGCGAATTCATCATGCTTTCTTCAGCAGAAAGCGCCGTCATGACATTGCGGATATCGCCCATGGCCGGAATATGAAACTGCCGCCGCAGAC
>CAUTVM010000087.1:0-6089 GCA_963541855.1 uncultured Erysipelotrichaceae bacterium | reverse complement strand
CAAAAATATATAAGTCAGCAAAGAAAAGCATTTATGTAATAGATAACTATATAGGCTTGAAAACATTAGAATTATTAAGAGCTGCAAAAGATAATGCTGAAGTCATCATATTTAGCGACAATGTTAGAAATAAAGATATGCTTACAAAAAACATCCTAAATGATTTTAGTAGAGATTATCCTAACATCAACTTAAAAATGAAGATTGCGGGCAAAAAGTATCACGATAGGTATATTGCAATAGACTATGGAACAGAAAATGAAGCCTTTTATCTTTGTGGAGCATCATCGAAGGATGCAGGAAATAAAATATCAAGTATTACCAAGATAGAAGAATCATCAAAGGATATGTATCATACAATGTTTGGTGGAATGTTAAACAATAAGAATTTGAAAATTTAATATACAGATAACAGATTAGACAGTTATATGAGCTTTAAGCAAGGCGGTAGAAGTTAAAAGCTATCGTCTTTTTAATTGCACAAACAAGAGGAAAACTATATGCAAGAAAAAAGAAATGAACAACCTACAGGAACAAAGACGACAAAGAAGATTGGAAAGACCAGTTATGAGGTGATTGTCCATTTTAATGATAAAAGCAGTGAAACTATGCAGGATAAACTAAAAAGGATAATGTTGAGGGAATTTCGGAGAAAAGCGGATGAAGAAAGATGATTTTGATTAAAAAGCCCTTTACAAGTAACAACAGGTGAAACGACAAAATATCTTGCATCTGCCGTTCGAATAGTAGTTTTGGGCGCAAATTCCAAGCCGTTATATCTTCTACAGCAATTATCTTTTTAATGCATTTATATATGCTGAAATCGTGTCCTCATGCAAAGATTGAATATCATTTCCCCGTATATCACCCCGCAAAACCGTATTCGCCACCTGCATCTCTTGATTTCTTACCAAGTTTTTCATTATCCTTTTAACTCTTTCCGAGCGCATGTGACTACCCACCTCTGCATATTTAGAATGCAAACTCATCCATATTGGTTAAACTAATGCGAACGATCTCCTTTAATGTATGACAATTCAAGTAAAACGGCCCAGACCCGAATGCGTCATTTCTTTTGAAGCAACCGAAATTTCCCCTTTTTACCTCTTAAATCCTCTTCTGATCTAACCGCGTCCCATAATTTGGATGCTGCTTACCATTCATCTACTCATTTCGGCGTTTTGGCCAAATATTTTTCGGCGTTTTGGCAAAATGTTTCCAGTCTTTTTAGAAAAAATATCCCCTGTTTTCGACACTTGACCATACAGATACACACGCCGTCACATAAAAGATGCCCGCTTTCGTGCTGTATCTGTGGGCATCTTCTTTTAGATATTCAAATGACTCTATACCGGTATTCCTTATTCAATCGAAAATGTATTTAATGTTCTTCCTTGCCATGGTTTATTGGAGCCATAGAAGCCGACAACTTTCACCAGATTCAGATTGGATAAATCAAGACCCAGTTCCTGCGCCGTCTTTCCTTCACGTCCAAGCCGAATGGAAGGATTTCGCGTTAACAGCTGCGTCACAATCTGCTGATGTACCGTTAAACGCATACCCTGTGCAGCAAATGTATGTACTTCTCCATCAGCCGTAATCGCAACCAGCTGATGCACGGTCCGATTACCGGCAACCACCCCGAACAAGATGGCCGTGAGTGCCTTATATTGCGAATTGTCATAGCCGTACAGTTCCTGAATCTGATCAATGCGGAACACCTCCGGCCCGTCTTGATAGGTTACGACATAATCATCCGTCACATAACATTGACAATTCTTATAAAACATGGCGGAAGGCTGCTTTACCTGCTCCATACCCTGCTGATAATCCGGATTACTTGCATATAATTCCTGCGCATGTTTGATCTTTGCTGAAAGTCTTGTCTGCCGACTGACAGCCTGCACAATATTGATAACAGAACCGATCAGAATGGCGACACAAAGAACAAAACCCATCCACGTATTGAAATCAACGGATGACATCGGCGAAGCGGACGTATACGCTACATAATAATTTCCCAGATAATCGGCTGCACTTTCCGACTCTTCCAGCCCCGTATAAATCTTATAGGCTTCATCCGCCGCCTCATCCAATTCATCAAAGGATTTCTCTACATATCCATTCAGGCGAAGCGGTGCAAGATCATCCGCACCGGCCTCGTAGCTCTTTTCAATCAAAGTTTTTACATCATCCCGTTCAGCAACATCGACCGGAAGATAAAGAATGAAATCATTTAACTTCCCGTTCGCGTTTTTAACCGACGCAAAGTGAAAGCTGCCTGAATCATTCCCACCGAACGATGAGCTCAGATATTTTACCTTCATGTATACATAGTCGCCGAATGTTTTGCTCTCCAAAATATCCGTGCCGACAAAAATTGTCTTGCCAAAAGAAAACGTCAGAAAGCCAAAAAAAAGCACGGAAAGCGACAGGAGTATGATCTCAAAAACCGTCTTGACCATCCCCCTTTTAAACATTTGTTTTTCCATTTTCCCTCCTCAAATCCCTTCTATTCTACATGAGCGTAAGGCTACTTTTCCATATATTCCAGAATTTTCTTTTTCAAAGCAGAATATGGATGTTGACGAATAGGAAGAGACAGAAAAGAAGAGCCGATCAGAACCGATGAAGGATGGGTAAATTCCCGAAAACCCCAGACACCATGATAAGCGCCCATTCCTGAATGCCCTACACCATTAAACGGCACGCCCTTGACAATCAGATGATTGCACACTTCATTGATACATCCCCCGCCATATTGCATAGCCGCAACAACCCGCTTAGCCCAGGCGATATCTTTCGTAAACAGATAAAACGCCAGACCATGTTCCCGCTGACGAATGGTTTGCAGCAATTCTTCAATCTTCGCATCCGGAAACGGCACAATAGGAAGTAAGGGATTAAACAACTCGCGCTTTACAATTTCCTCATCTATACCAACTGGATAAATCACCGTCGGATCAAACTTCCGCGTTTCAGGATCTCCTTCGCCGCCAAAGACGATACGCTTAGCATAGTACTGCGCCTGCTGCCGACAGCTTTCATAAGCGCGATCATTGATCAGACAGGCATATTCTTCATTTTCATGCGGACGATCACCAAGCTGACGAACAAATGCCGCTTTCAGATAAAATAAAAATGTATCCGCAACTTCATGAGCAACTGCGACCTGATTGATATTGATGCACACCTGCCCGGCATTCATGCTTTTGAAAAAGGCGATTTTTTCCGCCGCATCACGCAGATCAGCATCTTTGCGCACAATGCACCAATTGCCATTTTCTCCACCCAGTTCCAATGCTGTCGGCGTCAAGTTCTCGGCTGCCATCCGCAAAACATGACGGCCAACCGCAGGCGAACCCGTATAAAAAATCTTATCCACCCGCTCTTGCAGACAAGCATCCGCCAAATCATGACCGCCATCCACCACGGTCACATAGTCCATGGGAAAAGTATCCGCGATGAGCTGCTTTAAAGCATTTGTACAATGCACCGACTTTGAGCTTGCCTTAATGATGGCCGTATTGCCGGCCGCCATGGCCGCAGACAATACGCCCAATGACAACAAAAACGGAAAATTAAACGGACTGATGATCAAAGAAACACCATACGGCATTTTATAGACTTTCGTAAACAGACTCGGAAAATTCAGCAGACCGCTGAAATGCGTTTCCGCTTTCGCCCATTGCCGCACATGATCAATGGCCTCCTGCGTTTCCAGCAATACCGTTCCAATATCCGCCAGATAAGCCTCCGTTGCGCAACGTCCCAGATCCTGCGCCAACGCTTCCTCCAATACCGTCTGCTTTTTCTTCACCGACTCTTTCAATTTTTGCAATTGTTCAATCCGCCAAGAAACAGATAAAGTCGCTCCCGTATCGAAAAAAGCACGTTGAGCCATAACCGTTTCATGAATCATTTCCTTTGTCCACTTCATGCCTTGCCTCGAATATGACGCAGCAGGACTTCAAAATCCTTTCGTCCCCATACAACCGGCGTCGGATAAAGCGGATTAGCCTCTGCCATGGCCCAGCGAATGATCTGCGGGATATCACCATCCTGAATGCCTTCCACATGATCCGGTATATTCATTCGCTTATTCATCTGCGCAATCCAGTCGATAAACCGTTTTGCCTGTTCATGGTCGCTCGCTCCTTCCATATTGCAGATAGAAGCCAGCTTGGCCAATCGCCGTTCCACTGCCGCTCCATACTGGCGCAGCACATGGGGCAGAAGAATGCTCATTGCTAAACCGTGCGGTACACCATATAATCCGCCCAGCGTATGCCCGACGGCATGCACATAGCCCACACATCCGCGTGTAAAGGCGCGGCCGGCATAAAAAGCTGCCTTCTGCATATTTCCGCGCGCCTGTAAATCATCTCCATGGGCATATGCCGTTTCCAGATTTTCATAAATCAGACGCACAGCCTCTTCGGCCAGAAAATTTTCCAGCGGCGTATTATAGATGTGATTGGTATAAGACTCAATCGCGTGACACAAAGCATCCATGCCGGTCATGGCCGTAATTTTCGGCGGCAAGCCGACTGTCAGGCCCGGCTCCAGAATTGCATAATTAGGAATCAGATGCGGATCATTGATGGACGCCTTATGATGCGTCCTGCTGTCCGTGATGACCGCGGCCAAGGTTGTTTCCGAACCTGTTCCGGCAGTCGTGGGAACGGCGATAAAAAACGGAATATCATGGCCGACCTTTAAAATACCCTGCAATTGTGCCGGAGATTTATTCGGGCGAACCACTTTCGCTCCGATTGCCTTAGCACAATCCAATGGCGATCCGCCGCCAAAACCAATCAAGCTATCCGCTTTTTCTTCCCGATACAGAAGATATCCGGCTTCCACATCATCAGAAGTCGGATTGGCAGACACTTTGTCATCCACACTGTAAGCGATATCCGCCTTTGTCAAAATATCCAGCAAACCTTGTAATAATCCGAGCTTGACAATCTGTTCATCGGTTACGATCAATGGATGTTTCACCCCATGCGCGCGCAAAATCTGCGGCACGTATGGCAAAGAGCCGGCGCCTTGGCGATATTGCGGCATACGATATGGAATCGCATAATTGACCAGCTTCATTCCCATTTGAAATGTGCGACAATAAAGCCGCTCCAGATATGATGCGCTCACTTTTATTTCTCCTTCCTCTAATTCTTTTCTAATCTTATTATATCCGGCTTCTTTTCCTCTTAATACTTCTTTTTGAAGTTTCAGTTTTTTGCTTTTTTAAATAGCCGCAGCAATCATTTTTCTTTAGATCTTTGCAGGAAAGCCCAATACTGATGCTCGGATCAAAGGAATTTAAGAAATCGGCAAACAGATTTAAGATCCCTCTCTTCATCCAAGGCAAGCTGATCGTTAAATTTTCCTGTTTGCAAACACTAAAAAATGACTGGATTTTTTATTTTCGATGGTTTCCTTGAACATTGAAAGGTTATTCCATTATGCTTCAAGAAAATCATCCATTAACAAAAAGTCTCTGATGCCAATGTAGTAAATTCCATATGCATCGTATCTTGGCACTATATGATCTTTTACAATAATGATTTTCTTAAAGGAATCGTCAATTCGTTTTAGAGAGTTTCTTTCCTGCTCCTTCTTCTCTTCACTGTTTACAGCAAAAGCAGATTGAATATAATATCTACGATTTCCCCTGTTAATAACAAAATCAACTTCCAATTGCACCCTTGTTGTTTTCCCATCTACATTAGGAAAGTATTCCACAACGCCTACATCTACATTAAATCCTCTTCTTAATAAGTCGTTATAAATGATATTTTCCATAATATGTGTTTCTTCCACTTGTCTAAAATTTAATCTTGCATTTCTAAGCCCAATGTCGGCAAAATAATATTTAAGTGGTGTAGAAAAGTATTTTGAACCTTTAATATCGTATCTTTTAGCAACGTACAAAATATAGGCTTCTTCAAAATAGGATAAATACTTTGAAATAGTGTTGTTTGATATATTTATCTTTTTTTCTAAAGCATATCTGTTAGATAGCTTAAGGGGATTTGTAAGTGATCCTACTGCTGATGATACAAAGTCCAGTAAAACTTCTAATA
>CAUTVM010000086.1:0-6142 GCA_963541855.1 uncultured Erysipelotrichaceae bacterium | reverse complement strand
CAAATCCGAATCGGGCAAACTTTTTAAACAAATTCAGACGCATGGCGTAGATAACGCCGCCGACGGTGTAAAAAATGCCGCCGGCCAGCAGCCATAAAAATCCGCCTTGCATCGACCGGGCAAGAAGCGGGATATAAGATACGCAGGCCCACCCCATTGCGATATACAGAACGGATGAAACCCATTTCGGACATGTTACAAAAAATAATTTGAAGATAATGCCCAGGAATGCGGCCGACCAGATGAACAACAGTAAACCGGCTCCTTTTTCCGGCGGTAATGCCATGACGCAGATTGGCGTATAACTGCCGGCAATTAAAAGAAAAATGTTACAGTGATCGATCCGCTTCAAGATAAGGTTGGCCTTGGGATTGATATTAAAAGCATGATAGGAGGCGCTTGCCCCGTACAGCAGAATCATGGAGCCCATGAAGATTGAAAGTGCCGGCATCGCGTCCGCATGGTGAGCGGCGGCTTTCATCAACAGCAGCGGCATACCGGCCAAAGCGGCCAGGAAGCCTATGAAATGCGTCAAAGCGCTGATGCGGTCTTTAACAATAAACGTACCGTGTACGTTGTCCAAAGTTGTCATATGTATCAATCTCCTTTCAATCGGTTATTAAATAACTTGTTACAAGAATTATAATAGCGGTTATGCAATAACTTGTAAAGAAGTTTTAATACATTTATGATAAGTATATGAAATTAAAAATTGAGCAGTTCTCTCTGCCGGCATATAAGGAGATACCGGATGTCGGCCTTTATCTGGATCAGGTGACCAAGTATATAAACGGCTGTATCGGGCAATGGCCCGGCATGCTTGTGACGCCCTCCATGATTACGAATTATGTAAAATTGAAGATCGTCGAAAAGCCGATACGTAAAACATATGCGCGCGCGCAGATCGCCCGGTTTTTGTTCATCGCCATTGCCAAGAGCGTATTGTCGATGGAGCAGATTCGAAAAGTGTTCGCAATGCTAAAAACATGCGGGACGGATGAGGAGGGCTATGAGACGTTTTCCGAAGATATGCATACGCTGACTCAAAAAGGCGGTTTGAAGAAAATACCGGCATCCGATAAGGAAGAAGAGACGATGCTTTGGAATGTGACGATCGCCATCGTTCATAAACTCATGTTGGATTTATATTTCTCTGAAGAAGAATAAAAAGGGTCTGTTTAAGAATCAGACAAAGAATCAGCGGAAAGATGAACGGTTTTTCTCGGGTCATCGGAAAACGTTTCTTATCTCTTTTTCCATTCGGGGTTTCAAGTTTGGAGAATAGATCCTGTTTTCAATCTGTAATCCGCTTTACAATCACACCGTGTTTTTACAATGCCCCTAAGATTTTATATAAAGGTGTTGTCCCGCAAATCGTATGCCGGCGGTAATGCCGCTTTTTGAATGGGTTTCGGGCAATGTCCATGCAAATATATCTATTTGACGGAATCCGCTGCAATAGGCAAAATGATTAAATTTCGATCACGCTGTGGGGAGGATAAAGTTGATTTTATTTAAGAAGCCGTAAGGCTGCGACCGGTGTTACATCACAAGTTTGTATTTGAGTTTATCGGCCGGAAAGTCTTTGATGGAATCGCAAATTAAAGTGGCTTCATGAAGTTTGGCAAATTCATAGGTATTAAGCTTATTTATTTTTGAACTGTCGGCTAATATAAATGCTTTGTCAGAATGAGTGATTGCATATCTTTTGGTGCTGGCCTCATATTCATTGGAAGTTGTATAGCCGACGGTCGGATGTATACCGTTTGTACCGACAAAACAAAGATCAAAATGATAATCGCTTAAGAAATCAACCGCTTTTTTTCCGGCGACCGCACCCGTACTCCAACGAATGACGCCCCCGACAACAATAGTCGGAATTTCTTTTTTTTCTAACAAAACCACATTGGCAATGGATGGAGTAACGACAGTAATATTTTTGGCGTGGATGAAGGAAATCAATTCCAATGTAGTCGAACCTGCATCAATATAGAGCAATTGATTTCCCCGGATTTCTTTTGCCGCAATCATCGCAATACGCCTTTTGCACTCTTTATTCTCGCCGGATTTATAAAACATGCCCGGCTCGTCCGCCATTTGCAGATTAAGTTTTGCTCCGCCATGAAATCTCTGAATCATATTCAATTCTTCCATCTCTACAAAATCACGCCGGATTGTTGCAGGGGAAACGCCGAGAAGCGACACCAATTCAGGGACGCTGACCTTCTCATTCTTTTTGCACACTTCGATAATTTGCATCCACCGTTTCTTTTTCATATATTCTCTCCATAAATAATCACTAAAAATGATTATATGATTATTTTAATCAAAATAGTTTGCGAATATCGATGATTATTTCAAGAAAATGATCACTTTCATATTGAAGACGCATACACTTTCTCTAAAATTCAAGTATAGAAAGAGCGTAATGATGATCTACACACTTACATTAAATCCGGCAGTCGATTATTTTGTTGAACTCGAAAGTTATCCACAAACAAATGAAGTCAACCGAGTTAAAAGGGAGTTATATAAAGCCGGCGGAAAAGGGCTGAATATTTCCAAGCAGCTTAATTTGATGGGAATTGATTCTACAGCTATCACAATTCTGGCCGGGATGACCGGTTCTTATATCGAACATGAATTTTCCGGTTTACCTCACATTTCCCTTCAAGCTGTTGCAGTGGAAGGAAATAATCGAATCAATGTGAAAGCTTATTTTGGAAATCAATCAATTTGCATAAATGGGAAAGGGCCGGAAGCGGATAATAAAACCGTATTGGATATTTGTGATCTTTTAAATGCAATATCGACCGAAGACAAAGTGATTATATCGGGATCCATGATGCCCGGCTTAACAAATCATGATCTGGTAACGATGTGTGATGTTATAACAAAGAAAAATGCCGTACTGATAATGGATATGGAAAATATTTCTTTGGATTTACTCAAGCGGTGTAAACCCATGCTTATTAAACCGAATCGCTATGAATTAGAAAAAATAGTTGAATTTAACTGCGACTCTGTCGAAAAAATCATGCATGCATATAAACTGATTCATAAAGCGGGTGTGGATAGCATGCTGGTGTCATTAGGGGCGGATGGAGCTCTGTTACTTATGGAGCAAACCGTTTTAATGCTGAAACAGCCGGATATTGTATTTGAAAACAAAGTCGGCGCGGGAGACGCGATGCTCGCTTCATATATTGGAAAATTATCTCAGGGAATGTCCGTCGAAGAATCTTTAAAGTGGGCAGGGGCGGCCGGCAATGCGGTCGCTTCAACAATTAACGATATCACAGACCGCGATATTCAAAGATTCTATAAGCAGATGGAAATCGTTAAAGTTAGATAGAAAACAGGGAGGTAAACCATATGCCAAAATCTATTGACTTTATTGAAATGGGAAAAGAAATAATTGAAGGACTTGGAGGGCCCGAGAATTTAAAGTTTGTAAATCATTGTGCTACAAGGGTTCGTGTGAATGTAGTCGATCTCCAAAAAGTTGACGAAAAAAAGTTGAAATCAATCGACGGAGTATTGGGCGTTTCATTTATCCAAGGCAATAATGAGGTACAAGTAATTGTCGGACAAATTGTCGAAGATGTTTTTTCATCTGTAGAAAAACAAGCGGGAGTATTAGCATCAACGAAAGATATTCCGAAAGAAAAGAAAGGAATCGTTGGCTTTTTTGCGAATTTTTTAATGATGATGGCGGGGATTATGAGCCCTATTATTCCTCCGCTGATTGTGGCCGGTCTGCTAAGTGTACTGATTTTAATTTTACAGTGGTGTGGAATTGCGGCGAATGATTCTACGATTACAATACTTACCAATTTACAGCAGACTATTTTCTACTTTTTACCTATTTATGTTGCCTATACTTCGGCAAAAAAATTTGACACCGAGCCGATTCTTGCAATGGTTCTCGGCGCTTTTCTGGTATATCCGGGATGGGAGGCCATGGTAGAAAACGGTACGGCCGCCGGGCAGGCATTCATACAGTATTTTGGGATTCCCGTCATGTTAAAAACATACAGCAGCTCTGTATTACAATCTGTAATTGCTGTATTTGTTATGTCGAAAATTGATAAGTGGCTGAAAAAAGTACTGCCGATCAATATACGACATGTTGTAAAGCCCTTCATTCTTCTGCTTGTCATGTCGGTTCTTACCTTAGCATTTATTGCGCCTTTAGGTGCTTTTGTTACGGATTATATTTATGCCGGCATGGTCTGGGTAAGAAATAATATTCCGTGGCTTGGCGTCTTTGCCATAATTTTGTTTTCTACAACGATCGGTGTGTTTATGCCGGGATTTCATTTGGCATTAATGCCGATAGCGATTCAGTCCATTGCCGCGGTGGGATACGATGATTTAATCAATATCTGGTTCTATTGCTGCACCATTACGCCTGCATTTATCGCTCTGGCAGTCGGCCTTAAAACAAAAAACAAAGGACTGAAACAGATTGCTTTTCCTGCATCGCTGTCCGCATTCTTCGGCATATCCGAGCCGACTACTTACGGCATCAGCTATAAAATTCCCAGAATTTACTTTATTTCAATTTGTACAAGTTTGGCGGCCGGACTTGTATCCGGAATTATGAGATTACGTTCCTACGGGTTTGGCGCCTATTCGTTAACAAATATTCTTTTATTCCTCGGGCCGGATAAAGATAGGACAAATTTCCTGAATGCACTGATTGTTCTGGCTATAATGGCGGTCTTATCATTTGCGGGAGTATTCTTTGTTAAATGGGATGATCGTGTTTATGACGCTCCGGATGACGATCGGGCAGATAAATCATTTAATACGGATAAGCCTGGGAAAGACGCGCACATACATAAACCGGTTGAAGGGGAATATGTTGAAATGGCGTCGATTAAGGATCAAGCCATCTCTTCAGGTGCTCTTGGGAAATGTTTTGGAGTTACACCGAAACAGGGGAATATAACTTCTCCCGTTTCGGGGACCATTAACAGCGTGGCGCCAACCAAACACGCCATTACGATTATGGGCGATAATGGCGAAGAGATAATGGTACACATTGGCTTAGACTCGATAAAGCTTCAAGGAAAAGGCATTGAAGTATATGTTAAAGACGGTGATAAGGTGTCGTCCGGACAACGATTGGCGGCGATGGATTTAGATTATTTTCATGATAATCATATTGACGATACAGTTGTTACAATTTTATTGAATAGTGGGAAATATGCAGATGTCGAAATGAAATTGGATAAATCGGATGCAATGATTGCAAAAATATGAAGGAGAGCGAATGAAGGGAAGAAAATATGATTCTTCATTAGTAAATAAGATCAGAAAAAACGCATTTGTTACAGAGGAAGAGGGTATTTCTATTATCAATAAAGTTGTACCCGACGATGAAAGACCGCACGTAATGGATCCGCGTATATTTGAAATTGCCACAGCAAAATATTCCATGTTCAGGGAAAGGGCTAAAGCGGGTTGGAAGTTATCAAACGAGCGTTATCGTCCCGATAAAATCACATATGATTTATGTGAGTCTTCAATTGTTGAAGAGGAGTTCCTGATCGAAATTGATTCCGACCACATGATTGATATTTTTGAATTTAAGCCAAAAAATGCAGTTGGTTTATTGCCTTGTATGATTTATCTGCACGGCGGGGGAATGACGGCCGGAGATATCGGGCTGTATCGAAATCAGATGAGGCTGATAGCGGAAAAAGCAAATGCGGTTGTCCTGTTCCCGGAATATCGACTGGCGCCGGAATGTCCGTTTCCCGGTTCGATTAAAGATTGTTATGGGACACTTGAATATGTATATTCACATGCCGAAGAGCTCGGGGTTAATAAAAGTAAAATCATGCTTGCCGGAGACAGCGCCGGAGGTCAGCTCACAAATGCTGTAATTTTGACGGATGAACTGCATCGGGTTCGGAAAGTATTTGAACTTTATCCTGCGTTTGATGTAAGAAATTATAATGCGATCAAAGAATACCAATGGAGTTACTCCAAATATACTTTTATTCCGGAACAGGAAGAAATTATTAAGAGCAGAATCGAGCGTATAAAAAGTGCAATGGATCATGAGTCCAAACACAGTGTAAATTTATATCTTCAAAATAAAACGGCGCCTGCAAATCCTTTAGTATCG
>CAUTVM010000085.1:0-6243 GCA_963541855.1 uncultured Erysipelotrichaceae bacterium | reverse complement strand
GTGCGTTGGACAGATCAGTTTTATTTCTTTAGACTGACGAACGATCGGGGAGGAAATTTTATAATGTCCGGAAAATGGCATATATAATCGGCAGGAGGTCTTGGCATGAAACAGCTTCTCCTGTTCGCTCTTTTACTGTTTCTGACGTTGGCGGTTGATCTGAAACCATTTGATCTGCAAGCTCTGCAAACAGATATCATTCATGTTTATGTGCAGGGCGAGGTGGAACAGGAAGGTGTCTTAGAGCTTTCCCGCTATGCAACTGTTGAAGAAGCTTTAGCGCATATGGTTCTAAATGATCAGGCGGATTGTTCCATGCTCAATCCACTGCAGATTCTGCATGATCGTGACGTTATTTATATTCCACGTAAAAAGGCGGAAACAGAAGAAAGAAGGATATCAATCAATATCGCTTCAACAGAACAATTATCCACGTTGCCCGGAATCGGTCCGGCTATGGCCGAACGCATTATTTCCTTTCGCACGGAAAACGGCCTTTTCCAGACACTGGAAGACCTGCAGAAAGTGAAGGGCATCGGGCCGCGCTTATTTGAAAAACTGAAAGACAGGATCTGTCTTTGAAAAAGAACAGTCTGCTGTTGTGTATTTTATTGGTTATATTTCTGCTGGTCAAAGAAAAATGTTTTTTCAGCGGTATCCTCATCTGCACATGGATCTATTATCGAAGAACAAAAGATCTTTCCTGGCTGTTTGCCTTATTGCTGTTTTTCATGGCCGGCATGCCGCGGTCTGATGCATCTTTTCCTGCTTTTTATACGGGCCGCGTGATCAAAATAACACGTCAGTACCTTTATGTAAAAAACGGCTTGACCAACGTTTTGGTACGGTATACGGGAGAGCCGCCGCTTTTAGACAGTATCATTTCCTATGACGGGGAATATCGGCCCCTTGAGCCGACGCCTCATTTTTTCGCTTTTGATTTTGGTCGCTATTGCCTTCGCCAGGGCATTTATTATGAGATTAAACCAAACAAAATATCCATATGCCAGGAAAGTCACTCTTTACGCGGCCGCTTGCAAAAACGGATTGCACATCATCCCGATCATGACCAATTGGCATCCATTCTTTTCTGGCAGCGAACCGAGACTGACGAAGGAACAGGTATATGGATCTCTCTTGGCGGTATTCTTTTTTTCACACGCTTTCTTTTGCAGACATTTTTATGTGAGAAGAAGATGAAAATAATTGAATGCGCACTATGTATCCTGTTGTGCTGGCTGTATCATGCGCCTTATATCCTTGTGCAGCGTCTTTTACTGAATGTTCTGTGGCTTAAGGGAATCAAAGGACGCCCGAGAATCGGCATCGGCTATATGTGCGGTCTGCTTCTGTTTCCTCACCTTGTGCATTCACCGGCATTTTTATTCCCATTTTTATATCGTTTGCTTAGCGAAAATAAAATCAAGCTTCTGTTTTATATGATGCTGATACAGGGCTGCCTTTTCCAATACTGTAATCCGCTTGCCTTATGTCTGTACCGTTTCCTGCTGCCATTGCATGGGTTATGCTGGCTGCTGGCGCTTTTAAGATGCCTTTTTCCCGTTCCGCTTCATACATTTGTTTCTTTATTGCAGGCAGTTCAGTCCGCTTTGACGCCTTTTTGTCTGTATGGCTCGCCCTTAGGTTTTGGTCTGCCGTTTTTTATACTGCTGTGTCTTCAATTTAAAAAACATGCGGATGAAAAAAGGATACTGACTTTACTGCTCTATTTACTTACAGGATTATTTCATCCCTTTGCCGAAATGATTACCATCGACATCGGACAGGGAAGCAGTGTTTTGTTTCGCGCCCCTTTACAGCAGGCCAATGTTCTTTTGGATACCGGCCCGCCATCCGCCTATACAAAATTAAAGGCCATGCTGGACGCAAAAGGAATTCGCCGGCTGGATGCGCTCGTGATTTCGCATGCGGACAGCGACCACTCCGGCAACCGTGATGCGTTGTTAAAAGAGTATACGGTCATCCAGCTTTTGGAAGAGCATATTCCATCTTATAAAAGCGGCCCGCTGTTGTTTTATGATCTCAATCCGCTTTCCAATGCCGATGAAAATCAGAGTTCCATGATGTCATGGACCCGTTTTAACGGCTTGTCCATTCTTTTTCCCGGAGATGGAGATCAGATCAGCGAGAAAGCGGTCCTCGATCTTTATCCGCGGCTATCCGTTGATGTGTGGCATGCGGCGCACCATGGTTCAAAAACCGGAAACAGCGATGAACTGCTGGATCATATCCGGCCGCAGCTTGTTTTGATTTCCGCCGGACGACATAATCATTATCAGCATCCATCCAAAGAAACCTTACAGCGACTGTTGAAGCGTCATATTCCTTATTTTAACACCGCCGAGGAAGGGGATATGGCCATTGTCGCCTTGCCGTTTGGAAATATATTTTATACGGCTTATGGACGAATAGGCTTTCTGCAATAGAAGGCCATACACTGCTATAATAGGGACATGATTTATCTGCTATCCGGAAAAGAAATTTATCCATTACTGAAACACCGGCGCGCATTGATTAAAAAAAGCGGCATTTTAAATGAAAACATCACCATTTTTGACGGCTCTTCAAGCCGCTTTTCCATGCGGGAGGCACTGTTGGCATGTGCTACCTTCTCTTTGTTCAATGAACGCCGAATGATTATTGTCGATGATCCTTTTTTTCTGAATCCATCCCGTCATGATAGTGGAACAAAAACGGTGCGCGAAGAAAATGCCCGGGCGCTGGAAAGCTATATACGCCAACCCAACCCGGATTGTGACCTGTTGTTTTATTGCGACGGCTTTGACGCCGATCAGCGG
Source organism: uncultured Erysipelotrichaceae bacterium (assembly GCA_963541855.1). Taxonomy (GTDB): domain Bacteria; phylum Bacillota_I; class Bacilli_A; order Erysipelotrichales; family Erysipelotrichaceae; genus Bulleidia. Next base: position 3,424 of record CAUTVM010000085.1, on the reverse strand, counting down.
ACAAAAGAATATAAAATCTTAAAACCGTATATTGAAAAGCATCAGATCATTGAATATAAAACGCCCTCTGTGAAAAGCTGGGAAATGGAAAAAGAAATGAATCATCAGCTGGAACAGGCTGAACTGCAATTGAGCGATGAAGCAAAAAAAGAGCTTTTATTGCGCATTGATACAAGCCTTTCTGAACTGGAAAGGACGATCGACAAACTGAAACTGTATGGAAAAAAAGCATATGATCTTCAGGATATTGAACATTTGGCTTCCATATCCGGGGAACAGCTGATCTGGCGATTATGCTATGCCTTGATCGCCCATGATGCCGTTGGCGTCATGCGTTATGGGCAGCAATTCATGGCTTTATCCTCCGGAGGTTCGGCGGTTTTGATCGGTGCGCTGGCGAAGGTTTTGCGGCGGATCTATGGCAGTCTTTGTGCGCATGAACATGGTCTGGCAGATGAAGAAATACGCTCTTTATATGGCATTCGTTTTCCTTCACGCGACCGTGCACAGGCTGGTGAAAAAAGCAGCCGCTTCTATCTGGGCTTATTAAAAGAGCTGGCGGATCTGGATCAGGGGATAAAAGACGGAACGATACCGGATTCCATGCAAGCCGTTGACTGCTTTCTGGTGAAGCATCTATGACCCAATGCATACATCCTTTTCCGCCCATATCCGATCCCTTATCCCGGGTCTTGATTCTCGGCTCATTTCCGTCGGTTATTTCACGGCAAAAGCGGTTTTATTATGCCAATCCCTCCAATCGCTTCTGGCCTGTTTTAACAACTGTTTTTGAAGAAGAGGACGGCGGAACTATTTCTTGGCGAACCGCTTTTGTCCATCGTCATCATATCGCTTTATGGGATGTGATTCACACTTGTCATATACAAGGCTCCAGTGATGCCAGTATTGCAAATGTACGCGTCAATCCGATTGAAAAATTTCTTTCCCGTTATGCCATTCGGGCGGTATTTACAAGCGGAAAAAGGGCAGGTGATCTGTATAGGACTTATATCCACTATGATATACCGCATATTGCGCTGCCCTCGACTTCCGGCGCCAATGCCCGGATGCATTTCAATATGCTGGTCGAGGAGTATCGGAAAATACGTTATGTTGTCGAAAAAAGTTGAATTGCTGGCCCCGGCCGGAACAAAAGAAGCACTGATGGCTGCGGTCGCTGCCGGAGCGGATGCCGTTTATCTTGGCACAACTCTGTTTTCCGCCCGGGCTTTTGCCGGAAATTTTACGCATGTACAGCTGGAAGAAGCGGTACGATATTGTCATGGGCAGGGTGTTTGTGTCTATGTCACGATGAATACACTGCTTTATGAAACCGAGCTGAAACAGGCGCTGGAAGAAGTTCGTTTTCTTTATGAAGCCGATGTGGACGCCCTTTTAATACAGGATTTCGGGCTGTTTGGGATGGTGCGTTCCATGTTTCCGGAAATGGAAGTACATTGCAGTACCCAGATGCATATTCATAATGTAGATGGCTGCCGTTTCATGATGGCTCAAGGCGCAAAACGAGTTGTTTTGGCGCGCGAAACACCGATTGAATTGATTCGCGACTGTGTGCAAACAGGTATTGAAATTGAAGTGTTCTGCTATGGCGCCCAATGCATTTCCTATTCGGGGCAATGTCTGCTGTCATCCTGTATCAAAAAGCGTTCCGGAAATCGCGGCTTATGTGCCCAAATGTGCCGCATGCCCTATAAAGCTTATAAGGATGGACAACTTGTTTCTTCACAAGACGGTGACTATCTGCTTTCGCCCAAAGATCTGAATCTGCTTGATCGCGTTTCGCAGCTGATCAAAGCCGGTGTTTCTTCCTTGAAAATAGAAGGGCGGATGAAGCGGGCGGAATATGTATATGGCGTTGTGTCCATGTTTCGTAAAGCCATTGACTTTGCTTATAAAGGAAAACTATTTCATATTTCCGAAATGGAAAAGGAAAAACTACTGCTTCTTTTTAATCGCGGTTTTAGCGAATCGCATATTTTTCACGCACCGCTAAGGGATCGAATGGCACATGAGCGTCCCAATCATCGCGGCATTCCAGTCGGAATGGTCATGCAGGAAGGAAACGGGCGTGTAAAAGTTCATCTGTCGCATGCCCTTGATCAAAATGACGGGCTGCGGATTTTACAAAAAACACAAGATATCGGTCTGACTGCACGTCATATTGAAAAAAACGGCTTGCGTATCCGCCATGCACAAGCCGGCGATACGGTTTGGATTTCCTGCCCGAAAGCAAGGCACATACAAAAGGGACAGCCGCTTCTTCTGACGACTTCTACCCCTTTGATGAAAGAAATTCAGCAAAAAATGCGGCTGCAAAGAAAGCGGCCGGTAACGGTTTCTTACACGGCCCGCATGAATCAGCCGCTTAGCTTAACGGCCACATTGGGCCCGCATACGGTTTCGTTACAAAGCGTTCAGCCTTTAAAGCCGGCTTTTAAGCAGCCGCTGTCTGCTCAGCGTATGGCCGATATTTTAAGCCGTACAGATCAATTTCCTTTTACCATTACCCTGGATGCAGCCAGTGTATTGGAAAGTGTCTTTATGCCGGTTTCTCAACTGAATGCTGTACGGCGCGCACTTTTTGCTTCCTTGATGAAAAAAATTCAGGAAAAACGGAAACGCCCGGCGCCGCTTGAAATGTCTCTTTCTCTTCCGCAGCCCTCGTTTCCGTCATTTCGTCTGATTGTATCGGGTTCTAGGCATGCAAATGGTTTGGAAAACGATATATTGTATGTTGACCTGGAGAAAAATGCGCCTGTCATTCAGGAAAAACCGCTTGTGAGAAAAGAGGGCACAGTTGATTTTTGCATGCAGGCCGGCGATCTGTTGCGGGCAAGGAAAAATTTTATTGCCGGCATGACGCTGAATGTCACCAATTCTGCTGCCGTTGCCTGGATGTTGAAGCAGGGAGCACAAGGGATTATTTTATCCAGCGAACTTTTCGAAGATCAGATTCATGCTTTGCGAGAGAATTTTGAAAAGAAGTATGGCTTTACACCGCCGCTGTTTCGCCTGGTTTATGGAAGAAGGAATCTGATGTATATCAAAGATCGCTTCCTGGCGGATGACATTGACGCCATTTGTGATGGCAAAGATCGTCTGTATCCATTGCGCTATACCGCACAAATTACTAAAATATTAGAGCCGGTTCCGTATTCTTCGGCAAATCATTGGTGTTATGGAAGTCTGCTTCTTTTTACAGACGAGACGGTTGAAGAACAGGAGAATATTCTGCAAAATGTTTATGAAAAAATGGATGGATGAATTTAAAAAGTTTGCCTTTCAAGGCAATGTGTTCGATATGGCCGTCGGCATTATCATCGGCAGTGCCTTTAAAGGAATCGTCGACGCGCTTGTCAACGATATCATCAGTCCGTTATTTGGTTTATTTTCCACAGCTGAT
>CAUTVM010000084.1:0-6681 GCA_963541855.1 uncultured Erysipelotrichaceae bacterium | reverse complement strand
GTGATGAGCTTGGAGTTATAGATCGGATCCGGAAGAACATCACGCTTTGCTATATACCCTTTTCTTGGCATCTTCTTCTCTCCTCTTCTATTACTTCGCCGCCTTAGGCTTCTTCGTCCCATACAGCGAACGACTCTGATTACGGCCATCCACGCCGGCACAATCCAGCGTACCGCGAATAATGTGATACCGTACACCCGGAAGATCCTTTACACGACCCCCGCGAATCATGACGACAGAGTGTTCCTGCAGGTTATGACCGACACCCGGAATATATGCTGTCACTTCCAGACCGTTGGACAAACGAACACGAGCATACTTACGAAGCGCCGAGTTCGGCTTCTTAGGCGTCATCGTACCGACACGTGTGCATACGCCTCTCTTCTGCGGACTGGCAAGTTTCGTCGGACGGCTTTCCAAAGAGTTGAAACCTCTGTTAAGCGCCGGGGACTTTGATTTGTAAACTTTATCGGCACGGCCTTTGCGTACCAGCTGATTTATTGTAGGCATTTCCCTCTTCCTACTCCTTTCCTATATGCACACATTTCCGTGTGTGCCACCTTCGGGCCTGAATATCGGCTTCGCACATGGCGAAGCCAAAACCCGCTAAGCCAGAAAATAATACTGCAATTCATTTTCGGCTGTCAATCATTCTTTTTTCGAATCCGGGTTGTTTCATGAGCTCATTAGTTTCCGAAAATTAAAAACGAGACGCGTTAAAAGGTGTCCGCTGCTGATCTGTTGTACTTTAAAGTATCCTGCAGGCAAAAGTCATTTCCTATGATCAGATAAAACTTCTAAGCAGTCTAAGCACATATTTCTGAATGACTTACCTTCACTTTATTTTTTAGCTGCTTTTGGGATTATCCTATAGTTAATTAGACAAATTGTGCTCTGCATTTCTCGTAATCCAATAACCATGCCATACAAATTGTCTACATGTATTTCCGGATCTTCTATTCTTCTATTCTTGCGCAGAAATGTATTGATATGAGGTCACCTTCCATATTCCATCTTCCTCGCCAAAGTGAATGATATACTTATGTCCATCCTCTACCCCATCACTTGTTTGGCCTGAGACAGCTACCGTAGTATCATCGATTTTTTCCCAAGATGGATTTTCACTATAAGAACTTAATCCCATGGCGGGCTGGCTTAGATACAATTTCCCGTCTTTCTCTTCAAATGAAGCCAACTTCAGAGATTCATTAAAAATATCTTCTGTAGTATAAGAGAGAACGGAATTCTTCAATTGTTCGAAGCCGCTGTAATTTTCAACTAAATGATAGTCCCTGTCTTCGTCTGAATAGCCATCTTGATAATTTATGTCCGCATTATAACTGAATAATAAAATGCCTCTGAATTTTATCAATAATTCCTTAAGTGTTTCATCGGTCAATTTATTAGATTCTGAAATAACTACTGCAGGACTTTGTGCTATTGCTGTAGAAGATGAAGGCGTATTGGCAACAGATACTTGTTGACGACAAGCAGTAAGAAATAATAGCGCAACTAACAAAATTTTTTTCATTTGTAATACAACATAATCCTTTCCACAGTCCATCTATCTCTCCGATATTCCTCCAAGGAATTTTGATAATTAGAACTCCTTGGATCTGGGTTGAAAATATAATGATATTCTACACCCTCAGGGTAATGTTCGTACCCATAAACAACAACCGCATGAATCTTCACACCTATGTTACTGCCCGAGCCGCATATCAGAACAACATCAATATGCGAAAAACGTTCATCAATGCGCCGGATAAATTCAGGCAAACAAAATCAGACAATATCGATTTCAGAAACGCCGATCTGGATTCCAGTATCTTCAATCACACTTCCGGTCGTCACGATTATCACCTCAATCTCAAAGATAACCGTTAAAAAGAACCGATATGTTCTCATACCGGCTCCTCATAAAACTTCCGTTTTGAAATATCGTTTCCCTGCTATTCCGCAATTACTTGACACTGCCTAATCATCGAAACCTCTCGAAAATCCCTGATTTTTTATAGATTATGGCGTATAACTTTTACAAATCGTCATCGTGCAGGCAAGCCTGTATTCTTTTTCGGATTTTGTCACAAATCAATTTTTTCAAAGTCCTTTACGGCTTTTTGATAGGAAAACCATGTGCATGCCAGAAACACGATGATGCCGGCTGTTAAGATGACAATCTGTGCGGCCGTGATATTTGCGGAATCATTCAGGTTTTCCCATCCGGGAATATGATGAAGCGTTTCCCCCATAATTATGATGCTCAAGCTGACAATGCAGAAAATGAGGAAAGGTTTGCCGATCTTGTATGTCGTTTTAAAAAAGCCGGCGATAAAAATACGATTAAAGGCTGCAAATATCATCATGATATATCCAAGATAAGCGGGATTTGCATTCATCATTGGATTGGCCACATAAGGGGGCGTATTTCCTAAGCTCTTCATCCGGATCAGCGTCAGCAGTGCACATAAGATAAAAGCCGTCATTTCAATGAATAATGCAAATAGATATTTTGCTGTAACCGCATCCTGTTTCTTAATCGGCAACATCACCGTATACGTCACATCATCGTATTCCCGAATCTGCTGGTATGTATGGAAAATACCCAGACAGATAAAAAAAGAGCCGATAAGAATAGGGTATCTTGGAATGATCGTCATGGCTGAAAAGGCGATAAAACAATAACTTAACGGGTTTGCTGTCAGCTTCATTTCCTTATAAAAAAGTTTTTTTATCATAGATTGATCTCTTCTCTTTCGATATGCACCATAATATCTTCAAGGGTCTGTGTGCCGCCTGTTTCTTTTGCATAGTGGCGAATAAACTCTTCTTTTTTCGCCGATAAAAGCAATTCTCCGTTTTTGATATAGGTAATTGTATCCGCGCATTTTTCCAAATCCCCGATGATATGTGTAGAAAATAAGATGGCGACACCTTTTTGGGCAAGCTTTTGAAAAATTTCGTTCATTTCGTTTCTGGATACCGGATCCAGCCCGCTTGTCGGTTCATCTAAAATTAAAAGCTTTGCATGATGAGAAAGAGCCAAGGTAAGGTAGAACTTTATCTTCATGCCTTCGGAAAGTTCAATAATCTTTTTGTTTTCATCCAGTTTAAATGCGGCAAGATAATGACGATATGCTTCCGGATCCCAATTGTCATAAAAAATGCGCGTCATTGCTGTAATATCTTTTAATTTTTTCCTTTTGTAATAATGAATTCCGCCGACGGCATACCCGATCTGCTGTTTCATTTCATCCTCATGCTCCAAGATGTTCATGCCAAGAATACGAACTCCGCCCGCATCGGGATGTACAAGATTGAGAATGGCTTTAAGTGTTGTCGTTTTCCCGGCGCCGTTTCGACCTATGAACCCCATCACTTCGCCGACCTTAATATGGAAGCTGACAGGTTTCAGTTCAAAATCCGGATATACTTTTCTAAGACCCTCCACTTCCAAAACAGTTTCCATCTCATTCCCCTTCTTTCGCTTCAAAAGCCGCTTCCATTAAATGGGCGAACGCTCCCTTAGGCGGTATGGCGATTCCTCTTTTTTCATCCCCCAGTAACAAAAGCGTATCTCCGGGTTTAATATCAAATATTTCGCGTGCCTGTTTCGGTATCACAATCTGTCCTTTTTCGCCAACGGTAGCGGTCCAGGCATATTTTCCTTTTGGTGTTTTCACGATAACGGCCCCTTTCGATAGTATGATTTGTATAACTTATTATACTTTATGTCCTTGAAAAAACAAGTGCGAATGATCGCTTTTTTCGCCCTTTTAACGCTTCATTTCATTAAACCTTATATATATATATATGTTTCATAAAGAAAAAACCCTCCGGCCGCATGATGCAGTTGGGGGAGGGTATTTCAGCCTTTATGCTGTTTCTTTTTCAACATATACGATGCAGATATGGCGCTGGTTTCCGTCACCTTTTGATTCCGTGCGGATATCATGCCATCCATCCAGCGCCTTATGAATCGCCTTGCGTTCATCATTGCTCATCGGATCCAGTTCTGCCGTAATATGCGAGCGCTGTACCTGCTTGGCAATGCGACGCGCCATGGCCGTCACTTTATGGTAACGGTCTTCTTTATAATGATTGACATCAATTAAAACATCAATCCGCCGCCGGAAACGCGCATTGACCGCCGCACGGATAACAGTATTCATCGCCACCAGCGTTTTCCCATGCTGACCAATCAGAACCGCATTGTTTTCGGCATTGAGATTGACGATGAACGCGCCTTGACGCTCTTCAATGGCAACTTCCATATCCAGATCAATTCCGACAAAGAAATTTCCCAGATAATCAAACAGGAATTCTTTTACTTCTTCACTATCCGGCAGACTGTTTTCATCCGCTTCTTCAACTTCTGCCGCCGCTTCCACCTTAGGTACTTCGACATCCGCCGTGATGGAGGCGCCGATGCCCAGAACGCCTTTTTTCTCTTCGGTAATGGTATATTGCAGCATTTCCGGTTCCGTGCCAAGCTCCTTTGCCGCCATGGCAAGTAATTCTTCCAGTGTTTTCGCCGTAAAAATCATATTATGCCTTGCCTCCCTGTTCCGCGCGATGCTTTTCAATCGCTTTTTGAACAATAAACGTCTTGGCAATGGTCACTAAAGAATAAATCGTCCAGTAAACCGACATGGCGGCCGGCCACATCAGACCAAATACAAGAATCATGGCAAGCATGTAATACTGCATCGACTGCATCTGTGAACTTTGCATCGGCATATCCGGTTTACGATAATGCCTTGCCGCCTCTTCTTTCGCTTTTTTCTTATTGATCCACATCGGCAGACTCATGGAAATAAACTGTGCCGACCCCATGATGATGAACAGCACAAAAAATTCCCAACGCATGGATTTCATTCCGTTCCATACCGTTGTTTCCAATGACATGGCGCCGACTGTTGCCGTTTTCACAGCGGAAGCTCTCTGTACCGCTTGATATATGGCGATGATAATCGGAAACTGTAAAAACTGCACGAGCATCATCGTTCCCGGATTTACATGGTGCTTGGCATAAAGCGCCTGCATTTCTCCGGCTTGCTTTGTCCGGCTGGCTGTATCTGTCATGCCTTCATACTTCCGCTGAATCTTTTCCAACTCCGGCTGTAACAACTGCATTTCCTGCATGCCGATCTGTGAGCGCATGGTAACAGCAAGCAAAATGCCGTTCACCATAATCGTCACAAATGTTATGGCCAGAATAACGCCGATCTTCGGCGTCAGCATATTAATCGTCCAAGCCAATGGCCATACTAAAATGGCGGAAAACCAGTTTTCCGAATTCATGATATCTTGAAAACTTGTATCCATGGTGATCTGTTTGATGGCTCCGCTTGCATCTGTCGGTACACGGCAACCGGAAAGAACAACTGCGCACAGCACAATCGTCATAACCATCATCACCTTTTTTACGGAAGAGTTGCTCTTCATAATTCATCTCCTAATAACGTGCGAAAACTTACTTTATTCTAGCTTTAGAAAGCAGATTTTCCAAGCTCTTTTTATTTTCGGAATAACTTCTATCCTTATAAGAGAAACGGACGATCAGCACCATATCCCCAAAACATGAAGAAAAATCCACCAGTTCCTGACACATCATACGGATTTGTCGCTTGATGCGATTACGATCCACCGCATGACCGATCTTCTTCGGAAGCGAAATACCGATGCGGGCTTGTTCCTGTGCTTTTGGCAATACATACAGCACAAAGGAATGACTGACATATTTGCGGCCGGTATGAATGAGTTTTTGAAACTCTTGCGCTTTGCATACTCTGTTTTTCTTCTTCATGTGGTTTTCCTTGAAAAAAAACCACCTTTCGGCGGTTTCCCTGGTTTAAGCCGAGAGAACAGCTCTTCCTTTCGCTCTGCGTCTGGCCAATACTTTTCGGCCGCCGACTGTAGCCATGCGGGCTCTGAAGCCGTGAGTCGCCTTGTTTTTTCTCTTAGACGGCTGGTATGTTCTTTTTGCATTCCGCTTCATTTCATGCCACCTCCATATTTATATAGAACAATCGCGCAATAATCATATATGACGCATTTTGAAAAGTCAACGCAAGTTTCCACGCTGTGAAGGGCATGCCAGAGCGCAACTCAAGTTCTTTTCTGACTTGAATGGCTCTGCTTTAGGAGATGGTATGGACTGGATAATACGGAATATTCCTTGCATATCAGCCACATCTGCTGCCTTCATTTTCAAAGCGTTATAATTTATAACAGTTTCGTTCCCTTCCTCTTTTAATCTCTTTTTAAGTCTCTTTTTAAGATTCGCTTTTCGTGTTGCAGTTGGACTAGTTTGATGCTATGATAAAGGGCGGTAAGGACTGTTTTGAAGAAATAAAATTATAGTTTTATATTTTTAACTTAAAGCTTTATTTTAACAAGGAGTACCCGCATGACGATTTCTGAACAGATAAAAATCCTTTGTGTACGGTCTAATATCAGCGTAGCGGAATTGGCCCGGCGCATGGGGACAACGCCGCAAAACTTTAATTCAAAGATGAAACGGGAAAGCTTTACCATAGTCGATTTGGAATATCTGGCGGAAATGGTTGGCTGTTCTTTTGAACGCCACTTTGTCCTCCCAGACGGGGATAAGGTTTAATGGGAGGAGACCAACTATGAACTGTCAAGGATAAAAAAAGAAATATAACAAGGCATGAT
>CAUTVM010000083.1:0-6853 GCA_963541855.1 uncultured Erysipelotrichaceae bacterium | reverse complement strand
GGAATATTTTCAAACTATTTCATCATTTACCCTTGACTTACTACATAGTTGTCTTATCTATTTTACAGTCCTTGCCACTCCTCTCCATCTTGCGGCAAGCGTTGATAAAATAAATGAAAGAACGGCAGACAGATGATAGCGGAAATCATTTCCGAAGCGGCCTGAGCCGTTTCCAGTCCATTCAGCCCGAAGCAGGCGGTCAATAGAAAAAGAAACGGAATCAAAACAATTCCGGAACGTAAGGCGGCCAGAAAAGTTGCTATCTTCCCTTGACCGGTCGCCTGAAACAGCATGTTCCCATACATTGTAATCGGCATCATCCATAAAATCAGACATTGATAGCGCAAAGTCGGAAGACCGATCGACAATACGGCAGGATCATTGCGAAATATCGCGATCAAATTTTGGGCAAATATCCAGCCGATGACGCCAAAAATGCTCATCAAACCTATACCTAACCAAAGTGTGAAAGTCGTCGCCGCTTTTACACGCTTATATTTTCGGGCACCAAAATTAAACGCACTGACCGGCTGCAAACCTTGACCGATGCCGATGGCAATACAAAAAAGAAATTGTACAATCCGATTCACAATAGAAATTGCCGCAATAGCCGCGTCCCCATACAGCCCTGCCGCATGATTAATCATCATCATGGAAGCAGAATTCAATCCCTGCCGTGCTAAACTCGGCATGCCGCAGCTGATTATATTTTTAACAACTTCCAGACGTTTGGTTATATAGCGTAAGCTGAAATGACTCTGCGTTTTATTCATGACAAAAGGCAGCAACAGAATGCCCATGGATATATATTGAGAAATGGCGGTTGAAATGCCGGCGCCGGCAATACCCATATGTAAAACGTTAATCAGATAAGCATCTCCGAAAATATTTAAAATACCTCCCGTCGTCAAGCCGATCATCGCCAGCATGGCCCGTCCTTCATAGCGCAAAATATTGTTCATCACACAGCTGCACGTCAAGGCCGGACCGGCAATTAAAATCCAGAGTGCATAATCCCGCGCATAAGGAAAAATCGTATCCGTGCTTCCCAATAGATGCATCAGTGGCCGCATCCATATCAAGCCGATCATTAAAAGGAGCAGACCGGAGCCGATCGAATAATAAAAACTGGTCGATGCATATTCTCGTGCTTCTTCAATTTTACGCGAACCAAGCTTGCGCGAAATGTTAGAACCTGCGCCATGTCCGAACATAAAGCCAAGGGCCTGCAAGATTGACATCAGTCCCATAACGACGCCGGTTGCGGCCGAAGCGGACGTACCAAGACTGCTGACGAAATAAGTATCCGCCATATTGTAGATACTGGATACAAGCATGGATATGATGGTCGGCACGCTCAAAGAAACAATCAGACTTCCAACCGGCGCCCCGGTCATTTTTTTATATTGTGCTTCCGCCCCTATTGACATCGTAACCCCTTACGTTTTTGAAAATAAAGAAAAGAAAGGATTCTGTAATCCTTCCCTTTCTGTATCAATGCTTTACTTCAACCACAGCCGAGCATTCCGGACAAGTGCAGGATGACATTTTTCCGGTGTCCAAAGCATAAAATTCCTTATGACAAGACGGACAAATCAGTTTACGAGCAAATAATCCGACCGCGTAGTCAAGACGTGTATCATCAATTAACTCCAGACGCCCATCGTCCGCAGTACCAAGCACAACAAATTTTGTACCATCAATCGTAATCTTTTCAAACTCTTTCATGCATGTTCTCCTATGGTGTTTTTATTATAATCAGAAACCGGGTTTCCCAAGCAGATGAAACATATTTTTTTTGTAAATCTCAACGCCCGGCTGATTAAATGGATTAATATCCAGCATATAGCAAGTCATCGCACAGGCGATAAAAAAGAAATAACACATATATCCGAAGGTATGCGCATCCATGGCTGCAATCGTTAGCAATATATTCGGAACATGTCCATCGTCAACATGCGCCTGCAGTGTACCCTTCATAGCTTGCTTGTTAATCCAATCCATAGATTTTCCGGACAGATAATTCATCTGGTCATTATTTTCCGGATCATGTGGAATGGTTACATCCCAAAGCGGATCGGCAACTTTCAATACAGTTTCGTATAACACTTTATTTCCCTGCTGAATAAACTGCCCTAATGAATGCAAATCAGTGGAAAAGGTCGCCGAATCCGGAAGAATTCCTTTTTCATCCTTTCCCTCCGACTCCCCAAAAAGCTGTTTCCACCATTCCGCCAAAAGGCGTAACTGCGGTTCATACGTAACCAGCATTTCAACATTGTATCCCTGCTTTTGTAAAATACGACGAGCGACGGCATATTGATATGCTGAATTTGTATTCAGGTCACTGCCTGCCAAATCATGATATGCTTGCGCAAATCCAAGCATCACTTGCTCAATATCAATGCCGGCCAAGGCCATCGGTAACAAGCCGACTGCGGAAAGAACGGAATATCGGCCGCCGATGTCGTCCGGTACAACGAACTCTTCATATCCTTCTTTATCAGCCATTGCCTTTAAAATTCCGCGATGGCGGTCAGTTGTGGCAATAATTCGCCAGCGGCACTCTTCTTTGCCATATTTCTTTTCCATAAATTCCCGCAAAATACGAAAGGCAAGTGCTGTTTCCGTTGTTGTGCCGGATTTTGAAACGACATTCAACACGATCGAGCGATTTTCCAAATGATGTAAAACCTGTGCCATATAATTGCTGGAAAAAGTATTCCCGATAAATATCACTTCCGGCTTTGTGCTCGGATATACACCTCTGAGCATATCCAAAGCTGCCGCCGTTCCTAAATAGCTGCCGCCAATACCACACACAACCAGTGTATCAAACCGGCCTTTCAAAGAGGCGGCAAGTGTTTTGATTTTCTCAAATTCCTGATGATCATAGTTCTTCGGCAGATCCACCCAGCCCAGATAATCACTGCCGGCGCCGCTTTTTTCATGAATCATATGATGGATACGCGTTACTTCCGGCTGGTATGATGTGATCTCTTCTTTTAAAAATGCATATTCTCCATTAAATTGAATCATCTCTCTCCTCCTTTTCCGCTTCCTGCAGCCACTTTTCCATTTGGGCTGCGATGGACATAAATCCTAACCGCATGGGCGGTAATACGGCAGGACGAATCTGTGCATGTCGATGCGTGCGGGCATGAACATGTTGCAATGCTTTTAGTGACAATCGCGCTTGATGGGTGTGTGGATCATAATCAATGATCTTGACACGCACCATATCCCCGGGCACAACGAAGCGTGAAATATCCTGTACATAGCCATCGCTGATTTCAGAAATATGAATCAGCCCGGCGATATGTCCGTCCAGAGCGACAAAAGCACCGTAGGGCTGTATTCCTGTCACTTTTCCTTCTACAATCTGCCCGGTCTGATAAGTCATCTTTGCCTCGTTTCTTATGCAAGTATACCACGCTTGTTTTGGCTATGATAAAATGCTTTTCAGGAGGCATTTTCATGACGCATTCCATGTATCCGTTCTGGGCGGCAATATTGGCCGCGGCCATTGCTCAGCTTTTAAAACCGGTTACTTATTATTTTAAAGACCACCATTGGTCTATGCGACATTGTCAAGACGCCGGCGGCATGCCCAGTTCGCATTCGGCAATGGTTACGGCTATGGCTCTTTCAGTCGGTTTCAGAGATGGATTTTCTTCGGCGCTTTTCGCGGTTTCTTTCACAATGGCTTGCATTGTCATCTATGATGCCGCTAACGTGAGGTACTATAGTGGACAAAATATCAAACTCACGCAACAATTAGTCAAAGATGTGCAGGAGATGACACATACGCAGCTGCAGAACCCGATTTATAACATCAAGCTCAAGGAAGTTCTTGGACACAAATGGGCGGAAGTACTTGGCGGTATGCTTGTCGGGGCATTGATCGCCTCCATCTTCCACTTCTGTTTTTAAGAAGAGAGGTCATGAAAATGCTGAATGAAGATCAAATAAAAACAAATACTTCCAGTGAACTTTTAGAACGGATTGAAAAAACAATCAACAAAATCCGCCCCTATATTCAGGCGGATGGCGGGGATGTGCAGCTGGTTGACTATAAAGACGGCATCGTTACCGTTCGCATGTTTGGTGCCTGTGCGGGTTGTATGGCCTTGGATGTTACCTTGACGCAAGGAATACAGGCTATCCTCATGGATGAGATTCCGGAAGTCAAAGAAGTAAAGGTAGATGAATCGCAGCCCCAATCTTATGGCTGGTAAGTAAAAAGGCTGTTGAAGCTAAAATTGCTCAACAACCCTTTTTTATAAATAGATATAGCCCGAACAGCTTCGATAATCCGCAGAAACCCAGCGATCTCCATATCCGCCATTATAATTTCCCTCTAGGATATGAACGCGATTTCCATCCACTTCAGCGACAAAGGCCACATGGCATGCATATACGGCAATTGAATTGGCCTGCGGCTGACTGCCGGTAGCCATGCCGTTTGCTATTGCTGCATTCAGCCAGTTCCCTGCATTACCGGGAAAACGAGGCAAACTGATCCCCAGACGATCATGTACTAACTGCCATGCTCCCCATGTACAGTTTCCCCAACCGCCATAATATGGATTGTTCCCTTGAGCCTGCTCTGTTCCTTCTCCCGGTGCGACATAAAAAGCATTTTGATTGGTCGCCGACTGTTCGCCATTACCGTTTTTTGTCACTGCGTTCAGTACAGAGGAAAGATTACTGTTAGCAAGATTCATTTGACGCGCATAGGAGTCAGCTACAAGCTGAGCCTGATAACGGGCCGCAAGCATCGTTGCCTGCTGTTGCGTCAAAGCGTTTCTGCCTTGTTCCAGCTCGGTCTGTTTCTGTTTCAGATCATCAATCTGTCCATGCAGAGAATCTTCCAGATCGCGTAACTGTTGAATTGTCGTATTCAACTGCGTCATCATATTCAAATCATATCCTTCAACACTTTCCACACCATTGATAATTCGCAGCGTATCATTAAAACTTTGGGCGCCCATCAGAACATCCAAAAGCGGACTGACCCGTAGATTTTCCTGAGCCGCGGCCAAGCGTGTTTTAATTTTTTTCTTTAGTTCTTCTATTGCTTTCTGTTTTTCTTCAACTTGCCGGCGGCTATCTTCAATTTGTTGCTCCAGATCCTTGACTTGCCGGTCGACATCTTCAATCTGTTCATTCAAATCAGCAATCATTCCCTGTAAGGAATTGATCTGTGAATTATAAGACGCAAGCTGGCCTGCATATTTCGCCGAATTGGCCGCAATATCCGCTTTGCGAGCATCAATCGCTTCAAGCTGACTGCGCAGATTCGGATTGTTTTGTTTTGTGAATTCCATGAAGGCATTGCATGCCTTCACTTGTTCATTCGAAAGATCTGTACGCGTACAGAGAGAAGACCAATAGTTTGTGTCCGAATAGGACGGCTCTGCATGCACAGAAATGCTCTGGGTTGTAAAAAGCAAGAACATGCCGAGCATAACTAAAAACATCTTTTTTTTCATTTCTTTATTATACCAATATGAAGCCGCATATCCAAGCGGATATCTCTTGAAAATACAAGCTGCAGCCATTACTAGACATTGAAGGTGATTTCCTTTTCGTCGGCATCACTAGTTTACCTGTTACCTAGATACAAAAAAGATTTCAAAAAGCGGCAGAACTCTCAAAAGTTAAAAAAATACGTACGGCACAGCCACGCTGCAACTTATCAATGACATTGTAAATGTCGTCGCTGTCTCTAAGAGGCTTGACCATGCATCCATCGAGCAAACGCTGCAGACATATACACATTTACTAAAAGACACTGATAAATTTCTAAACGAAACAATAGAAAATACGCAAAAAGAATTCCGTAAAATAATAAAACCGCATAGCGATGCGGCTTTTTTGAACACTGGAACAAGTTTAGTCGTAGATATCTATAACTTTTTAGCTATAACATGATAAATATCACGTACTATAAATAATATACCGCATAATATATGTGTGAATGGAGGTGAAAAAAATGGAAAACTTTTATTTGGAAAAACCATCAATGGATAGAAAAAATGAAATCATTGAATATCTTGATGAATTTGTACAATATGATTCTGATATAAATGGTTCTGGTTCATTAGACAAAATTTATAATGGTTATACTTTTGAAGAGGCTTTAGATAGATGCTTAAAAATGGAAGATGAAGAATATGCAAAGAGTGTTAATAGATGTCCATGTAAAACATTTCTTCTAATACGAAAAGATGATAATAAGATAGTTGGTTCTATTAATATAAGATGGAATTTAAACGAAGCAATGCTTAACTTTGGCGGACACATCGGATATGGTGTAAGACCTACAGAAAGAAGAAAAGGATATAATAAGATAAATTTATATTTAGGAATGATTGAAGCAAAAAAAGTTGGGTTGGACATGGTAATGTTAGATTGTGATGTGAATAATCTTGGCTCTGACAGAACATTAAAAGCTTTAGGTGGTACACTTGAACGGTCAGGGGCAAATCCATCCAATGGTGTATTAACAAATGTATATTGGTTTGATGTTAATGAAACTATAGAAAAATATAATGATGTGTATGAACCATATGTTGCAAAGGGAAAGATAAAATAATCATGGATAGAAAAGAAACAATAAATAATTAACTTAAAAACTGAATGTTCGCATTTTTTACTTTTAAATCGCTCTTTTCAAATAAAAAATCAACCCAATTATGAGTTGATATCTATCGTAAATGTTCGAAAGGTTCGAACAGAAACATCACTGGAGCATCAGACGGGAATCGAACCCGCGTATCAACCTTGGGAAGGTCGCATTCTACCATTGAATTACTGATGCAAACGCTTATTTATCATACACCAGAAA
>CAUTVM010000082.1:0-6884 GCA_963541855.1 uncultured Erysipelotrichaceae bacterium | reverse complement strand
ATTCAGCCCTTCCGAATTTTTTCGTTAAACGCTCCATGAGTTTTCGACACTACTCTCAATTTTGGAAGAGTGGAAACATGCATGAAACCGCTTTTAATCATGCTTACATGATACTTTCATGAAAATGATGTAATATGAAAAAGAATAAATTTCGAGCATGATACACAACATCTCCATATAAAAAGGGATCACTCTAAGCAATCCCTCTTGTGAAATTCCGTTTGTTCTTGTAAAACATCGACATAAAGCCGCACCGTTATTTTTTATTCAGAATATGTTTCACTTTCCATGATCTTGAGCTTTTCAAGATACTGATCCTTTTCACGGTCGTTCATAAAGACATAATGCTCCGGGCGAATCAAACGCAATTTCGGTTTACGACCGCTGTGATCATGCGCATTTTCATCGTAGAGAACCAGCTCTTTCTTTTTTTCAATTTCCGGATCCGGAATCGGAACCGCCTGTAATAAAGACTGCGTATACGGGTGCAACGGAAACCGAAAAAGTTCATCCGACGGTGCTATTTCTACGATGCGCCCATTGTGAATGACCGCGATCCGATCCGCAAAGTAACGGACAACCGACAGATCATGCGCAATAAACATATAGGTCAGCCCTCGTTCCCGCTTAAATTTGTTCATCAGATTCAAAACCTGTGCGCGAATGGATACATCCAAGGCGGAAATCGGTTCATCGGCAATGATAAATTCCGGATTCATGATCATTGCCCGTGCAATTCCTACGCGTTGACGCTGGCCGCCGGAAAATTCATGTGGATACCGTGATTTATGCTCCGGCAAGAGTCCAACCGCTTCCAGCATCGCGTCAACTTTTGCCTGCCGTTCTGCCTCGTCTTTATACAGATGAAAGTTATAAAGACCTTCGGAAATACAATAATCAATTGTCGCCCGCTCATTCAATGAAGCTGCCGGGTCTTGAAAAATCATCTGGATATTACGGACAACTTCTTTTTGTTCCTCTTTTGAAATTTTACCATTGATCTTTTTTCCCTTATAGAGAATTTCACCGCCGCTCGTTTCATTTAAACGAATAATAGCTCGTGCCGTCGTTGTTTTTCCCGAACCGGATTCTCCAACCAACGCAAATGTCTCCCCTTTATAGATTTTAAAATTAGCATCTTTTACCGCTCGGAAAGCACGCTTGCGATTATTGTGAAAAGTGACTTCCAAATGACGGACGTCTATCAAGCATTCTTTACCATCCGCCGAAATATCCGGCATCTCATCATAGACGAGTTCTTTCTCCTCATTAACGCTCACCGAAGACACCTCCCTTCGCCGTCATTGCAAGCATCCGCACATGCAGATCACGAATCGCCTTGGGCGCTTCAACTTTTGGCGCTCGCGGATCCAGAAGCCATGTCTTAGCATAATGGGTATCCGTAACCTTAAAAAACGGCGGCTCTTCTTCATAATCAATTTCCATTGCATAAATGGACCGTGGGGCGAAAGCATCACCCTTAATATTTTCAAATAAAGATGGCGGTGTCCCGCGGATGGCAAATAAATCATCTCCGCGTATTCCCAACTGCGGCAATGAAGACAATAAACCCCATGTATAAGGATGCCGCGGGTCATAGAAAATCTCATCTACTTTACCATATTCAATAATCTGTCCGGCATACATGACAGCCACGACATCCGCAACATTTGCCACAACGCCGAGATCATGCGTAATATAAATTGTCGTGAAATGATACTCATTCGACAAATCCTTGATCAAGCGAATAATCTGTGCCTGAATCGTCACATCCAATGCGGTTGTCGGCTCGTCACAGATCAGAATACGCGGACGGCAGGCAAGCGCAATCGCAATGACAATACGTTGCCGCATACCGCCGGAATACATAAATGGATATTCATCAAAACGCAATTCCGGCTGATGAATCCCGACTTTCTCCATCAATTCAATCGCTTCTTTTTTAGCTTCCGCTTTGCTTTTCCCCTGATGCTTGACAATGACTTCGGTAATCTGCTCACCGATCGTGCGCACCGGGTTCAAAGAGGTCATCGGGTCTTGAAAAACGGTAGCGATCTTACGACCGCGAATCTTTTCCCAAGCCGGATCATTACGATCAATCTGCCGTAGATCCTGCCCTTCAAATAAAATTGAACCATTGGTAATTGAGCCATTCTCATCCAGCATACCGGTAAAGGTCTTGGTAAAAACGGACTTCCCCGATCCGGATTCGCCAACGATCGCGACAACCTTTCCTTCTTCAAAATCCATAGAAATATTGCGGATGGCATTCAACACCTGCCCGCGAACCTGAAATTGTACTTTGAGATCTTTGACGGAGAGAACAATCTGTTTTGTTTCAGTCATAGCTCTTCCTCCCTACATCATATGCGTGCGCGGATCACTTGCATCCGCGAACGTCTGACCGACAATATATAACGATATGGAAATAATCGCCGAGACCGAAACCGGAATCCAGAACAGATAAGGTGTGGACACAAGATATGGCGCATAGTCACGAATCATCTGCCCCAGTGACGGATAGCGTCTGGACAAGCCGATACCGAGATAGGAAAAGAACACCTCCAAAGAAATAAAGCTGGGAATATCGCGTGAAACCTCCGTCATGATCACGGAAATCAGATAAGGCAGAATGTTCTTGGATATAATCGTATGATTGCTGGTTCCAAGGCAACGGGAAGCCAGATTATATTCCCGATCGCGGATAATCATCACCTGCACGCGGATAAAATAAGCTACACTGATCCAGGAAGTGATAGACATGGCAAAAATCAGCTGCCACATACCCGGCCCCAATGCATACATCAGAACCATACCGATCAACGTCATCGGAATATTCGCTACAACGTTGTACACCTCAATCATAACGGCATCCACACGCTTGGAGAAACCCCACCACATGCCAACGATCACACCGACCACGACAACAATAAATGTAGATGCAAAAGAAACAAACAGAGAATTTCGTGTTCCCGCCCAGACGGCGTCAAAAAGGGAATTCCCTTTGTCGTCCGTACCAAACCAATAGGTAAGATTCGGACGGATATATTTCATGGATGGATTATTGATATTAGGTGTATGCATTGGCGAATAGTGTGAAATCATCGGCTGAATAACAGACATCAGCACAACAATAATGACAATGACCAGCATGGTAATGGCCACCTTGCTGCGAAAAAACTGTCGAAAAACTGAACGCCAATAAGAATAGGCCGGAGCTGTAATATGTTCCGAAGCTTCATCCTCCGCCTTTTTAAAAGTGAATCGGCTGTCTTTGATCTGTGTTTCGGACATGCATCAATCTCCTTCCTTTGCCGTAAGCTGGATGCGCGGATCAACCCATGTCATTAAGACATCGCCCAGTAAAACCGCTAAAATCGACAATGCCGTAAAGATAAACGAAAGGGCGATGATCATGTTATTGTTCGTCTGCGTAATTGCATCCGGCAGCATTTTTCCCATTCCCGGAACAGCAAAGGCCGACTCCGTAATAAAAGCACCGGAGATACATAAAATAACGGAAGACGGGATGGCATTTACAATCGGGATAATGGCATTGCGCAAGATATGGCGATTGAAAATCTCTTTATTGGAGAGGCCCTTTGCCTTGGCGAATTTCACGTAGTCCGCGCTCGTTTGATCAATCATATAACGTCGTACCCACATCATCAAAGACGGTGTATTTAATAATCCCAAAATGATGACCGGCATGATATAAGAGCGTGCATCGCCAAAGCCAAGCATCGGAAATTTATCCGGCAGGCCGAACAAGGTTCCGATACTGCGCATGAAAAATATAAAAGCCAGCGATGGAACGGCAATCAGCACATTGATATACGCAATGCCGAGTCGATCACGAAATTTCCCTTTATGCTGCGCCATGTCGATAGCCATCGGCAGCCCGAAGGCGTAGGCAAGAACAAGCGAAAGCAGACCGATCAGATATGAGGTATTGATCATAGAAGGATCGCGGTATTGATTCAGACAATCGGCGTAATGATCAGGAAATTTAGCCGTATCACGCTTATCCATACTTTCTTTATATTTACATGTTGTCTGTATAATAGCTGAATTCTGCTTTGTTCCGGACGGAAACATCTGTTCCGTATTTTGCATCTTTCCTTGTCCGCTTGAAACCACTTCCAGTACCGGAACACCTTGATTGGTCGGATAGGAATCCCCAAAATCCAAATGCAGAACATTGCTGTGAATAAACGGAAACTTTCCATTAAAATATAATTGATATTTATACCGACAGCCGGAACATATCAACGCCGGGCTGCCGTTATCCGGGTTTTTATCCCATTTATATCCTCTTTCCATATCCGGATTATTTGGATCCTGCACTGCATTTTTATGATCCAGTATGAACATCTTTGCATAATAATGACTCAAAAGCTCCCACCAGTTGTAGTTATGATAGATATATATATCCCCATTCTTGAATTTCTCAGCCGTATATCCCTTGGCCTCCATCTGTGCTAGTGCTTCTTTCTGCTCAGCCGAACCGTTTTTCAGGCATAGATTGGCTTTTTCAGTATCGCCTTGATATATAAAATTGCAGTATTCCGGCTTCCGTTGAAAATCCAGATAGCCCAGCTGCTCATATTTTTGATATGTATATACCGTCTTATTGTCGCCTTTTATTTTTTTATAAGCCGGATCATTCGCAAAAATCTTGTTGCGCGGAATCAATTCAAAGATCATGATGATGATAATCGACATGACCGCAAACAGCGACACAACGGATTTCAGCAATCGTTTTAAAATATACTTGCCCATACTAAATCCCTTTCCATGCTACACCCCTAGCTGTTTTAAGCATAAAAAAACCATTTCGCAAATACGTGGCTATTATACCATGCGGCTTTTCAATTCATGTCGATAAGAAAAAAATAAAATGCAAAACTTTCATAAGTATATGAAAAATTATCATTACTTACATTTTTTTCAAAGCACAAAAAAAGGGAACCGTCAGGCTCCCCTTTGGCATCACTTAATCCATGATTTTCGGCGCTGTTCCACCGGTTTCATAATCCGCTTTGGCTTCTTCATAAGCCGCCGTCGTGACGACGCCTTCCTGCAATTCAAGACCCTTGTACTTCTGCTCGGAAGTGCCTGCCTTAGATGTAATCTTGGAGAATGGAATCATGTGTGTAACACGAACAGAACGTCCCTGCATCTGAGCGGGAATAAAGAAACACGTATCAATCAATTCCGCATCGGCTTTGGCAAATGCCGCATAACGTTCATCCAGATCCGCATAAATCTTATCGGCGGCACGATACAGCTTCTCATATTCATCCAAGCCGACCATTCCTTTAATTGCATCATCCGAACCGTAGTTATCAAGATCCGTTGTTGTCAGACCGCACGACTTCATATAATATCCTGTTGTCGGGCTGTAAATTTCCACAAAGGATTTCGGATCGGCATAATCCGGACTCCATCCGGTAAATGTCGAAATATCATAATCCGCTTCTTCCGGAGTCAGACTGTAGTAAGCAATATTCTTAACCGTATCCTCATCACGCATCACAAGCTCAATGATGATATTTCCATCTGTATTATCTTCAACTGACTTTTTAAGCGACTGCGCCTGATCAACAAGACGCTTGTTGGTTTCAATAACCAGCATATCCAGATGAATCGGGAACTCAACGCCGTCTTTCTTAGCGGCTTCAATATACTTGAGCGCTTCTTCTTTGCTCAGCCACGGGTTCTGACCATCCGCAAGATTGACCTTTTCACCGGTACGTTCTGCATAAGCCTGCTCAACCAAAGAACCATATGATGTACCGTCTGAAGTACGGACAATTTCCGGATCATTATTGATATTGCGAAGCGTACTGTCAGCCAGCTCTTTCGGTGCTGAAACCATCAGATACTTTTCACGATCCCATGCTGCCCGGATCGCCTTACGGAAGTTCTCATTCAGAATGGCATTGTGCGTATTTTCCGCCATCGTCTGATCGCTCGCATAATTCGTATTGTCAAATGTTTGACGATTGTAATTAAAGACGATGCCGAAGCAAGCAGAGTTAGGCATTGCCATAGCTGTATATCCGTCATACTTCTTCATATATTCGTCAAAATTTTCCCATTGTGTGGAAAGACGGCCGGCATAATATACGCCTGCTTCAAAATTACGAATATCGGAATATGGATCCGAACCATCGTCAAAAATTCTGGTTACAGAATCAAGTTTGATATTATCCTTATCCCAATAATTTTCATTTTTCTTCCATACGTTGCTTGATTTATCATCATTGGACTCCAGAATAAAACCACCGTTGTACAGAATGCCGTCCGGAGCCGGTGTTCCAAATGAACAGTTGGTCGTATCCGGTTTGCCCAGTTTACAGCCTTCGCCTTTCGCTTCCAGGAATTCCTGATTGATCGGGCTGAACAATGAATAAGTAACCAGGGACGGAAAATACGGCGTCGGCGCTTCCAAAGTATAAACAAGCGTGAGGTCATCCGTTGCCTTAATACCTACCTTCTCCCAAGCCGCATCCGACCAGTCGGCTGCCGTACGATATTCTTCATACCCCTTTATGACGCCATCGGCCACGCCGGCAGACGATGAGTTGAATTCAGCGCCATGACGCAAGCCGGTCACAAAATCCTGCGCCTTGAGCGTATCATAAACCTCTCCTGTACTATCCGACCACTTGACATCCGGACGAATATGGAATGTATAGGTCAAACCATCATCGCTTAAGGAATAACTGGTGGCGACACTGGGTGCCAGATTTCCATATTTATCGTTTTCCAAAAGGCCGTCAACAAAGTTTGCGGTATACTCATTATCTTCCGCCAATGCCGAAATCGTATAGTCCAATGACTGCGGCTGATACACTGTTGATTCCACAAGATTTTTC
>CAUTVM010000081.1:0-6939 GCA_963541855.1 uncultured Erysipelotrichaceae bacterium | reverse complement strand
GATCACACCGGCCATGGCCGCCGCTTCAATACCGACCATTCCATCCGTATTTGGAACTGTAACCGCTTTTGTATTTTTAAGCACGTTTCCCGAACACAAAATTTCTGCCGTTTCGGGATTTTCGCCCAATGTCCGCCTCGCGACAGCCGCACAATATGCAATCGCTATCGGTTCTGTACAGCCTTCCGCTTTCTTTAACTCTTCATTCAAAATCGCCGTATAGTTTTTCTCTATTTTCTTATTCAATGTCATATCTGTCGATGTGAATAAATCTGTGACAATTCCTTTCTTTTATTTTTATATCTTCAAGATCTTTTTATAATGTGAATAAATCGAAAACAGAAAACGCATCGTTTAAAGATTTCGTTGCTTTATGAGGTCACCGAGGACGTCCCGCCTCATCTACACATTCATGCATGATTGTAAAAACGTATTTGTCGACGTCTAATGGCAAAGCACATCCGGGAGCGAAAATGATGCGGCGATCCTGCGATTCATCCATAACGGTCTGCAGACGTTTTAAAAAAAGTCTTTTTATTTTAGCGCGATCATTTCCGGATTCATAATAATCATAATGACGAGCAAGACCGGTGATTAAAACCTTGTCGGTGTGTGCACGAACGAAGCGAACAGACGCGATTTCCTCCTCCGGAATACCCGGAACACAATTCTCCCAACTATATGCCTGTACATCATATTTCAAAGCTTCCCGGAACATCAATGAGCTTTCCCCATGTACATGCAGAATATTAAACCAAGTCCTTTCCTTTATGTGGCTCATGAGCTCCATGTCATACGGAAGGCAAAACTCTTCAAATTGCCGCTCTGTAATAATTTTTGACGACATGTACTGATTGGCGAGAAAAATTCCATCAATATGCGCTTCTTCGATTAAAAAATCCACATAATTCTTAATTGTTTCCGTGATTTTTTTTAAAGCATGCTTCACCGCTCCCGGGCAAAATAAAATCATATCCATCAGTTTGTCACTCTTTCCTCGACTCATGAGTTCCTGCAAACTTGTCAATGGATTAAAGATCGTGGAAATGACCGGCTTTCTTTCTTTATAATGCCTTTTTATCGAGCGGGCAATTTTCATTTCTCGATTAAAAACCGGGTTCTCTCGTGTCAGTACAGTAAGATTTTGCAAATCATTTTCACATAGGACAGGGAAACGATTGATGTTTCCCTGCCAACTGCACGGATCAACGGATGGCGTGATATCCCCTCCATATGCCTCCGTCATGTCTTTACAAAATCCCAGCCGCAATATTCCGTTATGAAAATAGTCGCACGTGCCATATCCTGAACATGATGGTCGACCATTGGCAAGTGCACCCATCCGGATACTCCTACGCGATCGAACGGCTGCATATCGATCATCGCCCGAATCCGCTCGGTTCCATTCATATGCATGTTTTACGCTCCCAGATAGCTTTTAATGACTTCGTCATTAATAAGCAATTCCTTTCCGCTCCCTTCAAGCTCTATCGTTCCTGTCACAATTGTGTAGGCATGCTCGGCAATTTCCAAAGCGGCCATTGCATTTTGCTCTACCAACAGGATTGTTACTCCTTGTGCATTAATTTGTCTGATCAGGTCAAAAATCTGATCAACAAGCAACGGTGAGAGGCCCAGCGACGGTTCGTCCAGCATCAACAATTTTGGCTTAGCCATCAGCGCTCTTCCGATAGCCAGCATCTGCTGCTCACCGCCGGACAATGTACCGGCAATTTGCTTCTCTCGCTCTTTTAAAATCGGAAAAAGAGCAAATACACGCTCATAAGATTCCTGAATTAAGCGCCGATCGCACATGGTGTAAGATCCCAAATGAAGATTTTCCATCACCGTAAATCGCGGAAATATCTGTCGGCCTTCAGGGCATAAAATAATCCCTTCTTTTACGCGCTCCTGTGGCGGCACCTTCGTAATATCCTCTCCGCAATATACAATTGTCCCCGCCGCAGGTTTAAGAAGCCCGGCAACGGTTTTTAATAAAGTTGTTTTGCCCGCGCCGTTGGCCCCGATCAAAGCAATAATCTGTCCTTCTTTAACAGCCATGGAGACGCCCCGCAAAGCTTTGATATTCCCATAGCTCGTACATAGATTCTTTATTTCAAGCAGCATGCTTTGCGCCTCTCTTTCCAAGGTACGCTTCAATCACTTTCGGATTACACTGTACGGCGGCAGGCTCATCTTCACATATCTTTGCGCCATGATTTATAACGACGACTTGATCGGAAATCGCCATGACAACTTTCATATCATGCTCAACAAGTAAAATTGCATCTACTTCGTCCAAAAGCGTGCGGATAAATCTGGCAAGTTCCGCACTTTCCTGCGGATTCATTCCGGCAGCCGGCTCATCCAGCAATAAAATCTTCGGATGCGATGCCAGCGCGCGGCCAATTTCCAGTTTTCTCTGCATCCCATAAGGTAAATTGGTTGCCTTTACCTTTGCATATTTTTCCAGACCGATTTTTCTCAGGATTTCATTGGCTTCTATGCTCATCAATCTTTCCGCTTCTGTTTTTTTTCTGTTAGGAAAAAGAGAAAGCCAGGTTCCATAAGAAATCCAATGCTGCATGCCGATCATGACGTTTTCTTCCGCTGTCATTGATTTGAACAGACGAATATTCTGAAAGGTACGGCAGAAACCTTTTTTAACATACTGATCCGTACTGAAACCTGCCACGTTTTCATTTCCTAAAAAAATCTCGCCGGAATCCGGTTTATAAAAACCGGTCAAAAGATTGATTACCGTTGATTTCCCGGCGCCATTCGGACCGATCATACTGGTAATTTTTCCGGCTTCCATATTGAACGACAAATGATCTACGGCCACCAGCCCGCCAAACCGAATCGTCAGATTACGTACCTCAAGAAGCGGCATTATTGGATTACCGTCCTTTCTTTTTTTGACCTGTCACCGGTAAACATCCCTTCTATATTTTTCTTCAATTTCTCGCCTTGAATACTGTGATTTAACCACATGACCAACACGAGAATGATCCCATAAACAATCATTCGATAATCAAAATTGCGTAAATATTCCGGAAGAATCGATAAAAACAAAGCGGAATACAAAACGCCGATAAAGTTTCCCAGCCCTCCGACCACGACAATGGATATACATGTAAAGCTTAGTGCGCTTGTAAAGCATGTCGGATCAATATAACCGATAAAATGCGCGTACAAGGCGCCGGATACACCTGCGAAAACAGCAGAAATTGTAAATATGATCACCTTATGATTGAATATTTTTATCCCCATTGCTTCGGCCGCAAGATGATCATCTTTCATTGCCCGTAAGTTCCTTCCGAGCTTTGAATGAATCAGCCATTGAATCAAAATATATGTAATCGCCACAAAGATAAGAACAACATAATAAAGCTGTGTTTTTGACTTCAATGTATAGCCGAATATCGTCAGGTTTGGAATATTAATAATCCCCATCGTTCCGTTTGTCAGCGAAATCCAGTTTTTCATTATAATATTGACGATCTCACAAAAACCCAGTGTAACAATGGTCACATAGCGGCCTGTAACTCGACTCATGGGAAGAGCCAGAAGACACCCTGAAAGCCCGCTGACGATCATAATCAACAGCAACGCCAGAGAAAAGTCCATATGGTACCGCATGCATAAAATAGCTGCCGTATAAGCGCCGATGCCATAAAAGGCTGCGTGTCCGAAAGACACCGCACCGCCGATTCCCATAAGCAAATTTAGGCTCATGGCAAATATCATATATATCGATGCTTGAACAAAAATACGCAGTTGATACGAATTAAGAAACTGCGGAAGAAGCATCATAAATATAAACAAAATTAATAACATGATTCCGCTTATCGTAAACTTATATTTTCCTTTTTTCATCGTCATACTTTCTTCTGCTCTTTCTGTCCGAAAAGCCCCGTCGGCCTAAAAATCAGTACCGCAATTAAAATGCAAAAAGCGATCATATTTCTGTATTCAGCGCCGATTAACGCCGCTGTAATCATTTCAATTATGCCAAGCAGGAAGCCTCCGATCACAGAGCCTTTCAAGGCTCCGATGCCGCCAAGAACGGTTGCCGCAAACGCTTTTGAGGAAATATTGGCGCTGATCGTTATCATGACGCTGGAATAATACATACAATAAAAGATGCCGGCGATCGCCGCTAACATGGAGCCGATAACAAACCCCAGTGAAATCATTGTATTTACCGGTATTCCCATCAGATAACACGCTTCCAGATTCTGCGAAAGAGCACGCAGCGCACGTCCCTGTTTTGTCTTTTGTGTAAACCAATTCATCGACGCCAAAATGATCAGCGTCATCGCGATAATGATGATTTGAATCGCTGCCATCCGCGCGCCGAAAATATCAATATACTTTCCTTCCAAAATAGTCGGAAAAGGTTTGATTTCGCTTCCAAATAAACCCTGGCAAGGCTTCTCCAAGATGATTTTCACACCGATTGAAGCAATCAAGGCATAGGTCATCCCATCGCCTTTTATGCGAATCGGGCGAATCGCAACTCTTTCGATTATCCAGCCGAGTAAGCCGGCCGTCACCAGCGTAAAGATAAAACACATCCATAACGGAAGCCCTCCCGACACAAAATTAAAAAATGCATAAAAAATGATGGCGCTGGTCATAAATACTGCAGCATGCGACATATTAATCAAACCCAAAATGCTATATACCAGCGAATAGCCGATTGCCGTCAGCGCATATATGCTTCCCATTGAAATACCATTCAATATATATTGAATTATGATGCCCATTTTAAGCCTCCTTTTTAAAAGAACGAATCAGTCTTTCGCAAAGGCGGCAAAAGCTGACTCGTTCTTCTCAAGCCTTATTTATTCCCGGCAATCTCGTCAACGTCAAAATGATCGATATCAATGTTCCGCCATTTCCCATTTTCAACAATGGATAAATGCTGTGGAAGAATTACTTTTCTATCCGCCGCAAAAGAAACCGTCCCCTGCACACCCATAAAATCTTTCAAGGTAGACAAGGTGTCTCTGAATTTTTCACGCGTTGTCCCGCCGTTTTCAATTGCCCAGGAAATGATTCGAAAACAGTTGTATCCCTGATCCGCATACTTTTGAGTCACTTCTCCTTCGTCGGCAAACTGTTTCATATATGCCTCATAATAACGAGCATATATCTGGTTTTCCGGGTCCTTCTCATCGCCGTAAACGCCATATAGTCCTTCAGCTAATACGCCAAGATTATCAATGACATTCGTTGTTCTTGATTTGGACGAAACCTGAAATACCGGCTTAAAATTTTGCTTATCCGCCTCTTTTATAATATTCACGATATCGTCTTCTCCGCAAAAACACATAACCAGCTCCGGATTTTCGGATTTCAGCTTCGTGATGATCGTTGTAAAATCATTCGCACCTTCTTCATAAGACAAGGTGTCCAAAATGTTGGCGCCAAGCTTTTCAGCACATTTTGTATAATACGTTACGCATTCATTTCCCCAGGATGTATTTGTGTAAATCACCGCAATTTCAGTTTTATTTAAATATCGGACATCCCAGGCTGCCACGCGTGATGAGGCAACGTCCTGGGTCATCGAAATAGAAAATCCCCAGTCTGTTGACTTAAGAAAGTCCGGATGAGAACAGGTTAAAGCAAACTGTGGAACTTCGGCATCATTGTATATACTTGCACAAGGCAATGAAACAGAAGACGAAAAAGAGCCGACTTCCAGAAGGTAATACGGATCCTCACTGGAAACAATTTTTTCCGCAATATTAGCCCCTTCCGTCGCATCATTCTGATCGTCATAATAATCAAGAATAATTTTCCCGCCTTTTCCATTTAAGCCGCCATCCTCTGCAAGCATCTGAACGCCAAGCTCCATGCCTCTTTTTATGTAATTCGCATAGCTTGCATTCGAGCCTGTAAAGGGAAGGCAAACTGCAACATGATAATCTACCGCCTCTTCATCATCTGCCGCAATTTTTTCCACTTCCCCGCAACCGCTCATTGTTGTTAATAAGGATAAAATCAACGCTGCCTTTAAAAATCGCTTCATAAATTCCTCCTTCCGTTTTATATGACGCGATAATTATCTTTCCCGACTTCTGTATCGTAAACGACAAGTTTTCCCGCCGCGGGCAATTGTATCCTGAAGTTCAAAATCCAACTCTAACGCCTCGGCCGTTCCATAATCACCTTCCATGGCGATTTCACACATCAACGCAATCGTCGAATCATCCAGCCCTTGTTTCTGCCATGCTTTTACCAATGGACAATAATGAAAATCGACTACATATTCATCTTCATCCTCATAAGCAACCGTTTTTTCAAACGTTTCCGGAACACCGCGCTTTAGAAAATATTCTCCATACGCATGCGCTTTTATCTTTTCTGTAAACTGCTTTTTCTGCTCTTCGCCATTTTCCAGTCCAATTTTATAAATTGCCTTGCGCATAATTTCTTCAAGATCAATGCCTCTGCTTTTTGCCTCCAGATAAATTGCCGAAGCCCATCGAGCGCGAAGCTCAAAGGCGCTGCGTCTGACATTACAGAGTGCATGATCCGTAATAGTCGGCTCGTTAAAGATCTTTGACATAAAATTATTTCTCCCCTGTTATCTTTTTATGCTTCCATAATAAAATGTGAGGAATAGCTCCACAATTTGAAATACATACGCTTTTTTGCACTTATTTAAGATTCTTTGAAAATTTGGCACAATTCTCAGAGTTCCGGCATGAAGATTTACCGCGTCTCCTTATCTTTCTGCTTTTAAATCTATCGTTATCAAATAGTATTCATATTGGGGGTGCGTCATAAAGACAGGCACATGAAAGACCGGAATAATGCACTATGGGCAAACGGTTGATAATCCGATCAGGCAGAAAAATTTATCCCACTCTATTTTGGAGACTCTTTTTATGTCAATACTTTTACTGTTGAAAGGGATCCGGA
>CAUTVM010000080.1:0-7072 GCA_963541855.1 uncultured Erysipelotrichaceae bacterium | reverse complement strand
ACGACTAAATTCAACTTTCACACCCTTGAAGTGGAATTTAACTTTTCACTTGAGCCCATGGATGAGCTCAGCAAGAGTCGCCGCAAAACCTTGGATACTGTGTTAGAATGAGTAACCATGAAAAGGAAAGAAATTTATATTTTGATCGGGATAGTGTTTATTTCAATCCTCGGTCTGTGGATATTTCAACGTCCTAAGACATATACCGGTTCATCTACGACCGGAGACTTTCGATCGCAAAGCGGGGTGACGGTTGCGGTTCAGCATGGCAATCAGATTGTGCTGGAATTTGATCCGGACGTAGATGCACTTTATCATGTGGATGGCGATACGGGGGGATTAGACATTGAAGTGAAAGACAAGCAATGGCGGGTGGTGAATGAAAAATGCCCGAATCATATTTGTGCGGCAATGGGATGGGCGGATAGGGATTCAGTGATTCCGATTACCTGCCTTCCGAATAACATCATGATTTTTGTGGAGACGGAGCATGCGAAATAATCGCACGAGACGTTTTACATATCTGGCTGTATTGTCCGCAATGGCGATGATGCTCAATATGTTAGAGACGGCATTGTTACCGCCGTTTTTCGGATTCTTTCGATTGGGAATCGCGAATATTATTGCTTTGGTCACAATTCGGATCATGTCGGCGCAGGATATGATTGTGGTAAATTGTATGCGTGTAGTCATCGGTTCACTTTTGAATGGTCGGTTTTTAGGCAGTACATTCTGGATTGGAGCATCGGGAGTTGTGCTTTCATCATGTATTTTAATTGTGATGGAAAAAGGGAAAAATTCTCTGATATTTACATCCATCATATGTGCCATAGCGCATTCTGTCGGGCAGCTTCTGGTCGTTATGGCTTTTTATATGCAGCCGGGTATTTTAGCGGTACTTCCTTATTTTGTATTGGTTTCTATTGTGACCGGTATACTAACGGGCATCATTGCGCAGATGGTATTAAAGCGGATCAGGCCGATTAAATAAAAAAACCTGCCGCGGCAGGTATCGCATGTATATTGAACAAGTGGCAGGGGTGGAAGGAATTGAACCCTCATTAACGGTTTTGGAGACCGCTGTACTACCACTGTACTACACCCCTAAATGGTGACGAGTACGGGATTTGAACCCGTGAATGCCGCCGTGAAAGGGCGGTGTGTTAAGCCACTTCACCAACTCGCCATTGAGGATTGCCATGTAATACTAGCATAAACAAAATAGCTCGGCAACAGATTTTCTTAAAAAACATGATTCGGTTGTGTATAAATTCGGAGTGTGCACAGACGATTGTCAAACGATATAATAAATACGTTGCAGCAGGGAGAAATTATGAAAAGAAAAAGACAAAGGGGCATATCATTTTTGGGATTTTCAGCATTGTGCGTGATCCTTACAGCGATTTTGGCGGGAGTCTTTACATATGCTTATTATCGTGAAAAGTATCGGGGAAGCGCCCAGGCGTATAGTCGATCGCTGATCCGTGATCTGCAAGCCGATTCTATGGAGTATCGTATCGCGACATTATTTTATACAAAGGAAGAGATTGCCGGAATTCAACGCAATCAAGCGTTTGTTAATCAGCCGGATGGTGATGAGAAAAAAGAAGAACCGTCGAAAGATATTGAAATTATTCCTATTTATGGAACAACCTATGAAGGCTATATGATGTTCATTCATAATCCTCAGGATCTCTCGGTCGCAGTCAATCCGAATCTTGGTTCTGGAGGTGATGCGCCGGACTTGGACACATATGTAGAAAAATATCATGCGGCCGGCGGCACCAATGCCGGCGGGTTTGCGGATGCAGGAGGAACGGGAAATGGCTCAATCCCACAGGGAATTGTCATTCACAATGGGCAGCTTGTATATGGAAATCCGAATGAGTACCTGGATATTGTAGGTATTACGGCAGACAATCGTCTGATCTGTACGAAAACGACCGCACAGGAAGCAATCAGTTGGGGAGTACAGGAGGCGGTTACCTTTGGCCCGACTTTAATCAATAATTATGAAAATGTTTTTAAGGAAGGAACGGATAATCTGGCGATGCTGAATCCGCGAACAGCTATTGCCCAACGAAGTGACGGCACGTTCATGTTACTGGTGGTGGATGGACGAGGACCGACGAGTTTCGGGGCCAAATATCAGGACATTATTCGTATTTTTCAAGAACATGATGCCGCCATGGCGGCAAATCTGGATGGAGGCAACTCCACGGCAATGATCTGGAAGGGGGAATATGTCAATACGCCGGTTTCTTTGTTCGGCTCTCGCAATCTTCCCACCGTGTTTCTGGTAAAGGGGGATAACTGACATGGGAAAAATAAGAACAGGAACAGCTTTCATTATTTTATCCGGTTTGGCAGTAGCGATATCCGTATTCGGTGTTTTCAAGATTCAGAATGCGAAAAGAGAATTTGCGGCGGCCGAAGAGAATATGCCGGAATCGGCGATTTCGACATACATGACAAAGCTGAAAAATAAAGATTACAAAGGAATATTTGCTGATGCACAGAGCATAGAGCCGTCTATGAATTCCGAAGAAGCATATACAAAGCATCTGGAAGAAGTATTCAAGGATGTGGATCTTGATCGATTGGAATATGCCGGCAAGGATAATGAGGATGGTTCCAAAAGTTATCAAGTATTTGCAAACGGTCAATTGATCACAAGCTTGAAACTGGTACAGGCGGATCAGGGAAAGTGGCTTGCAGGTACGATATTTGTTGGCGACAATGATTATACGGTTGAAGTTCCGCAAGGATTGCCGATTACAGTCAACGGAATCGAAGTGGATCATGCATATATAAAGGAGACGGGCATCCCGGCCGGTAATTTTGCGGGCCTTGATGATCAGAAGGCCGCTCCGAAAGTCGATGTGTATGTGTTCCATAATCTTTTGAGTGAACCTCAAATTGCCGTTAAGGGGCAAGAGGGCTATGGAACGTTGCATGATGTTCTGGATAACACGATTTATGTGGGAAAAACCAGTTCAGATGCCGATTTGGCGCAGACCATGATTGATGATGCTCTGATTTGCGCAAAGTTTCCGGCGAAAGAGGCTTCGGTTGGCGAGGTTGGAGCGATTTCAATACGCGGCTCCGACTGGTGGCGACGAATTTCCGGCATGCAGAATAACTGGTTCTCAAGCCATACGATCTCAAGCTTTTCAAATGAACAGGCGCTGCATATCATTCAGCAGAGTGATGATACTATGATTGGCTATGTAACCTTTGATTACTATGCAAAGTCGACGGACGGAACACAAGAGCGCACTTGGCATGGCGGCTATCAGATGACATTTCTGAAAGAAAACGGGCAGTGGAAAATTGCGGGTATGGCGATTGACAATGAATTAAATCCGGCACGAAGCGATTATTTTGAAAAATTGAATTCATGATCTTAAAGCTATTTGGAAAACAAGGGAATACGGTTTTCGTGTTAAAATAGCGCGATCAGAAATAATATAAAGAGGTAATGAAATGATGAAGCAGCCTGTCCGGACAACAATGTCGGACTTTATTAAAACGACTATGGGATCACAATTTGTTATTCCGGTATATCAGCGCAATTATACGTGGCGTCCAGAAGGAGAAACGGCGCGGCTGTGCAATGATATTGAATCCTTGCTGCAAAACCATAAAGCGACACATTTTCTAGGTATTTTGATTTATACAGATACGGATATTGCGTCTCTTTATAAAGAAATTCAGATTGTTGACGGTCAACAGCGTC
The DNA here is from genome assembly GCA_963541855.1 of uncultured Erysipelotrichaceae bacterium. Classification (GTDB taxonomy): domain Bacteria; phylum Bacillota_I; class Bacilli_A; order Erysipelotrichales; family Erysipelotrichaceae; genus Bulleidia. Next base: position 3,333 of record CAUTVM010000080.1, on the reverse strand, counting down.
TGACAACCATCTTTTTACTGTTGCTGGCTTTATTGCGCGTAGCAAAAGAAAAAAAAGATATGGATCATGTCGGTCTGATAGAGGACTATTATCTCTATAATCGGCATGCGGTTAAAAATGCGCGCATGCGTTTAAAACCGGCAGTTGATCGAGACGATACTTATGCGCATCTTGTGTATGATTCTTATGCCGATTTGGACCGGATACAACGCGAAACAAATGTATATCGGAATTATGAATACATGTATGATCGTTTGCTGACATTATGTAAGACCTATTCGATTGCGAAGATTTTGGAGGCGTTGAGCCGTATTGATATTTTGGCGTTTCCTTTATCTGAGTCAGATAATGCGCAGGAGATATTTGAAGCAATTAATTCGACGGGGGAGCCGTTAACGTCGGCTGATCTGATACGCAATAGTATTTTGATGAATGATGCCAGTGATGTGCAGGAGCGTAATTACTCGCTCTATTGGCAGCCTTTGGAAAAAATGATTCCCGATACGCATCGTCTGGAAGAATTTTTCCGCTATTTTCTGGCTTCCAAAACGTATTCTTTGCCGACGCGGCGCGATACGTATGAAGCATTTAAAACATGGTGGCGCGGTTCGACATTAAGTAAGGAAGAGAAGATGCGCGATGTGGCGCGCTATTGCCGCTATTGGATGGCCATTTACAGTGGACCATATGAAGAGGAAAATGTGGAAGCGGCGCTGAATGATTTTCGATATAACGAAAGCCGCATGCCCGCTTCATTTTTTATGGAGATGCTGAATCTGCGGCAAGAAGGTAAAATATCCGCTATCGAGTTGGAACATGTGATTCGTCTAATTGATACTTATCTGACGCGGCGGGCATTATTGGGTTTGGATACGGCACCGTTAGCTCGTTACTTTCCGCAATTGCTGCGCTCGGTGATGAGCAGTTTTGCTTTACGTCGTGCGGATATATTTGAAATCACAAAATTGTTTTTAATTAACTATAATCGCGGGCGGTCTTTATCCATGCCGACAGATGGTCAAATTCGCACCGCGATGAAAGAAACCAACGCGTATGCGTTATTGTGTATTCGCCCGGTGCTGGAGCGAATTGAACATTATGGGGCAACGGCGCAGGTTGATACAACACATTTGAATATAGAGCATATTATGCCGCAGCATCCCAATGACTGGTGGCGTAAAAATTCCGGAGCCGCAAATGAAGAAGAATATACATTTTATGCAAATCTGATCGGCAATCTGACTTTATGTGCTGAATATGATAATACGCGTATGGGCAACGAAAACTTTTCGTATAAAAAGAAAGTACTTGCAAAGACAATGCATATCCGCATGAATGTTTCTATTCTGAAGCAGAGCACATGGAAGATTCATGATATTCTGAAGCGGTGTGATCGTCTTGCGGATGAGATCATTGCCATTTATCCATATCAAAGTGCACGACGTATATCGCATCAGGAGACGTCAAGAGATAATATCATTATTTTAAATACACCGAGTGTGAATGCACGGGCCATTCGTCGTGGGATACAAGGCGTGGAAATTTTATCCGGATCAACGATGAAGCCATATGGAAAAAATGAAATGCGTGTTATGCAGACGATGTATCGTACCATGATGGAGCGCGGCATCTTATATGAAGATGAAAATGCCCATATCCAGTTTGCACGAAATTATCGCTTCCGGGATTTGAATGTAGCAGCACAGTTTTTGATGCATCGCGGTGGGGACAATACGGAAGCATGGACACACGAAGACGGCACGTCACTTGGAGAAGAATCAAGTTTGACAAATCGGGAGAAGAAGACGGCTTGTAAAGAAGAAATGAATTCTGCTTCTAATTTTAAAAAGAATCACCTGCATCATACAAACAGCGCCCGGAAAGAAAAGACGGGGTCAAAGAATACAAAAGAAGTGGTTAAAAGATCTGCAAAAGTCGTGAAAGAGCATAGATCAGATGTAGCGTTGCATACAGAAAAAAAGAAAAAGAGTTCGGATAATAAAGGAAAAACAAATATATATGCGAAGTGCAGACGGTCTGTCACAATGGCGGAAAAGATGAATATGCGCCCACAGAAACAGGAAAGTTTTTTAGCTGGCGGAACAACAGAAAAACATATAGAGCAAACGGGGCAGGGATGGGTGAATCTTAATCTCATCAGTCGTAAAAAGCAAAATTAAGATATTTCATAATATTGCGTATAGACTTTGAAAGCGGATGGAATAGCAAATTCCGATAATTTTCTTTTTGTTACCGGGAAGAGATTTGTAATTTCTTGCGGATCGGCAATTTGAAGCTCGAATGCCCGCATATGCCATTCAATGTGTGTGAAAATGTGGCGAGCTTGGGGCAGACTTTTAAGACGAAGTACATGTACATGAAATTGTGCTTCGACATATGGAACGATATCTGTTTTTGATAAAAAGGTATCGGTTCCGGGAAATTCATACATGTCTGCAAGTAAACCGTCAGCGGCTCTTTTGTGCAGAAAAAACTGATTGTTGCGGCGTATGACGAAAAGTGTGCGTTCAATCACCTTGCGTTTTTTAAGAGGAGAACGGTAAGGAAGTACCGCTGTGAGTTTATGAAGGCATGCGTAGCATGTATGCTGCCATGGGCATCTTGAACAAGCGGGAGAGCGAGGCGTGCAGATCAAAGCGCCCAATTCCATCAGGCTTTGATTGAAATGGGAAATATAGTCGGGCGTCATCCATCTTATATGTGTATTAAAAAAAGATTGAATGGCGGTTGTCATCATTGTTTTGACGGCGGGCTGCCGAATATCCTCATGGCAGCCGGCAAAGCGGGAAAGGACGCGTAAGACATTGCCGTCAACAGCCGGAACGGGGATGCCAAAAGCTTGTGAGGCTATAGCGCCTGCCGTATAAGGTCCAATGCCGGGCAAAGTCTGGAGAATTTCTGGGTCTGATGGAATGGATGCATTATAATCTTTTATAATTTTCAGTGCACATTTTTTTAAATTACGGGCACGGGAATAATAACCCATTCCTTCCCAGAGCTTCATCAGTCGGTCATCACTGACATCCGCGAGGAAGTAGATTGTCGGTAAGGCATGGATAAATTCAATAAAGCGGTCGCGTACAGCGTCAACACGTGTCTGTTGCAACATGATTTCACTGATCCATATTGCGTAAGGATCTCTTGTATTGCGCCAAGGAAGCTCTCGTTGATGGCTCCGGAACCATTTGATCAAAATATCGGCATCTGTTTTTTTGATTTTAAATTCGCTATGCATAGTATTTATTGTAGCAGTTCTCTTTCTGGTGTATGATAAATAAGCGTTTGCATCAGTAATTCAATGGTAGAATGCGA
>CAUTVM010000079.1:0-7435 GCA_963541855.1 uncultured Erysipelotrichaceae bacterium | reverse complement strand
AGCTATGGAAGAAAGGGTACTTTGGTGGGCGTTGAAGGTTCAATTCAGACCGGAAGTTATACCAATCAGGCCGGACAGAAAGTATATACGACGGATGTCAGCGTGAATAATGTACAACTTCTTGAATCACGGAACGCTTCGGCTAATCGTTCAGAAAATGCACCGGTATACAATGAGGGAATGGAAGATTCTTATCAAGAGCCGGCGGTTGAATCACAGCATACAGAATTTGATACAGGTCCTGCGCTGGATATTTCCAGCGATGATCTGCCTTTCTGAGAAAGAAGGAGGAGAAGATGGCTTTCAAAAAGCAGAGAATGGGCGGCCGCAAGGTTTGCTATTTTACCAAGAACAATATCAAGTATATTGATTACAAGGATGTTGAATTGCTGAAGAAGTTCATTTCGGCTAACGGCAAAATCATTCCGCGTCGGGTGACAGGAACAAGCGCCAAATATCAGCGTAAGCTGGCGGTCGCAATCAAGCGTGCGCGCCAGATGGCTTTGTTGCCATACGTTGCTGACTGACATGCAGACAGAAAGCTGTAACGCATAGGTGAATTTGGGTAATACCAAATGCCTTAAGAGTTACAGCTTTTTTTGTTGGAAATATTCTTTTCTTTTGAACAATTCGTCTTTTGATTGAATTTCAGGTATATAAAAATACAATTGCTTTGAAATGCCACTTTTAAGAAACAATCCGGATGAAGGAAATAAAGATATTGCCGGATGGTCATGCAGTATTTGCCGCCGGGAAGACCACCATACACAAGTATTGTTTTAAGCCGGTTGTTTCATCATCGGTTATCGTCTAGAATGAAAGCAATCGGATTGCATGCAAAATAATCCAGAGTAAGAGGTGTAGGATGGCACAAAAACATCAGCTGGTGTATCGGTTCGCAGAATCAGGCCCCCGGAAGTATGAAGTATCCATAGCGGATCTGGGTGACCATAAAGATGTAAAAGAATATGTGGATGAACTGCAAAAGCGAGCCAAAGCCAAAGAAGCGGAAGCAATGCGTAAGCTTGGCGATTTGTATGCCCAAGGCGAATTGATAACGCAAAGCTTTAAAAAGGCTGTGAAATGGTATGAGCGGGCGGTTTCTTTTGATGATGCGGTTGCCGCCAATAATCTGGGTGTTCTATATGTACGCGGCGATGGCGTTTTACAAGATTATGAGAAAGCGCTGCAGATGTTTGCCAAAAGTGCTGAACAGAAAAATGGTTTAGGTTTATTTAATCTTGGAACGATGTATGCGGAAGGATTAGGCGTCAACAAAGACTATGCCAAGGCAGTTTCTTTATGGCAGCAAGCCGCGGCATATGAAATGGATATGGCGATGTTCAATCTCGGTACGGCCTATGATCAGGGAAATGGTGTTCGCCAAAATGCAAAAGAGGCATTTCGATGGTATCTGCGTGCGGCCCAGCATCATAACGTGCAGGGAATGTTTAATGTCGGCTGTTGCTATATGGATGGCGTCGGTGTCCGGAAAAGCATGAAGCAGGCGGTTTTGTGGTATGCAAAAGCTGCGGAAATGGGAGACGCCATATCCATGCGCAATCTGGGATTGGCATGTTTACGCGGCAACGGCTTGCAGAAAAATACCGAGATGGCGGTCGAATGGTTGATGCGTGCGGCCCAAAACGGAGACGTCGATTCGGAATATTTGTTAGGACGCTGTTATTTGAACGGGGTCGGCATACCGACCGATCCGGAAATGGCCTATGATTGGTTTGAACATGCGGCATATCTGGGTAATGGAGATGCCATGTACGCCTTGGCAGATATGATGTATGAGGATGCGCGATCCTTTAAAGAACGCAAAGAAGTATTTGCGTGGTATCAGCGTTCCGGAAAAGCGGGAAATGTAAATGGAATGTTTAATACGGCTTGCTGTTATGAGCAAGGATACGGCATACGTATGAATAAAGAAAAAGCGTTCAGGTGGTTCAAAAAGGCATCCGATGCCGGCGATGGTGCGGCAAGTCATCGGGTGGGTCGTTGTTATGAAGAGGGAATCGGCGTTTCACAGAACATCGCGCAGGCTATGGCGTTTTATCAGAAAGCAATTCGGCAGGGAAGTACGGAAGCACTTGCCCGCCTGGCAAAAATCAATTAAAAATTTTCATACCCGACCTTTTATTGTGTGCTAATATTAATACAGATAATACAAGGAGGAAGCCATGTTTCGCTTGAATATGCAAAGCAAAGAACCACTTTTTCTGCAGATTCAAAAGCAAGTACTTGTATTCATTGAAGCGGGTATTTTAAAGGCGGGAGATAAGCTGCCTTCCGTTCGCAGTTTGGCGCAGGACAATGGAATTAACCCGAATACAGTCGCCCGCGCCTATATGCAGCTGGAACAGAAAGGATATGTGCATACAATTCCCAAAAAAGGTGTGTTTATTTCTATGGATGAGAAAATGGAATATGAAAAAGAGGCCTGCGAGCTGATCCGTGTTTTAAAAACGCAAGGTTTTACGAAAAACCAGCTGCAAAAAGCAATTGATCAAATCTATGGGGAGGAAAGACATGCTGAAAATTGAGCATCTGAAGAAAAATTTTGGTTCTAAAGAAGTCTTACGCGGCCTGCAGATGGAAGTAAAAGATCAATCCGTTTATGGACTGGTCGGAATCAACGGAGCCGGAAAATCAACACTGCTGCGAACGATTGCAGGTATTTATGAACCGGAGGACGGGATTGTGACAATGGATGGTGTGGATACATGGAAAGAGCCGACTGTACGTAAGAAGATCGCCTTTGTCAGTGATGATTTTTATTTTCCGATGGCGGCTACAATTCAGTCCATGAAATGTATGTACGAGAGCATGTATGATTTTGATGCCTCGGCATTTGAAAAGTATCGGCAGATGTTTGAGCTCGACACGACGAAGCCGATTGCCGGTTTTTCCAAGGGAATGAAACGTAAGACGGCGCTTTTATTTGCGCTTTCTATTCACCCGCGGCTTTTATTGCTGGATGAAGCATATGATGGCTTGGAACCACTGGCCCGCCTGCATTTTAAAAAAGCGTTGACGGCATTATTGGAAGATGAGCATATTTCGGTCATCATTTCTTCGCATAACCTGAAAGAGCTGGAAGATGTCTGCGATACGTTTGGCATTTTGGAAGAGGGAAAGATTATCAGCTATGGGGATCTTCTGGAAACAAAAGAACAGGTGCATATGTATCAGGTTGCTTTTGAAACGACGCATACGGAGGAAGATTTCAGCGAATTTGATCTGTTGCATTTTGAACAACAGGGACAGGTATATCAACTTGTCATCCGCGGCAAGGAGGAGACGGTGAAAGAAAAATTACAGGCGATGAAGCCGCTTTTATTAAATGTACTGCCGGTCAATTTTGAAGAACTGTTTATTTATGAACTGGAAAGCAGAGGACAGCAACATGCGGAATAACTATCTGCGTTGGCTGACGAAAAGCCGTAAGATAACAATATTGTTTTTTACCGTCGTGTATATCGGTTTTCTGTATACACCTTATCTGGAAAATAATAGTTTTCTGTACGATTATCAAAAATATTTGTATACGAGAAGCTTGAGTATCGGCGTTGGCATGTCGGTTTTTTTGGCATTTGCGCTGCCGATTTTCCTATTTTCCTATATGCATCGCAAACGGAGTGTTGACGTGTATCTGGCTTTGCCGATCTCGCGGCGTCAGCAGCTGTTTTCTTCCGCCTTCTTTGCCTGGCTGCTTGCGTATGGATGGTTTGCACTGGGCACGTTGATGATCTGGATTTTGAAAGGAAATGTTTCCATGGATCTGCTTGGGCACTGGCTCAGAATACAGCCGTGGATGATGTTTTCACTGGCTGTGCTGATTTTCGTTACAGCCGCATTTTATATGAGTGCCAATAATGTTTTTGACGGTATTGTAATGGTCATTGCGTATTATGTGGTGCCGGTATTTATTACGCTTGTTTTCCAGCTGTTTATCAATGATATGATCGCCGGGCAATATTATAGCGGCACTTTCTCTAATATCGGAAAGTGGTTTTCACCTGTGTTCATGGCGGTTTCCAACAGCTTGTCTTTGCTGGGAAATGATGATCCGCTGTTTTCATGGGCCTATTTCTGGCTGCTTGCGGTCTATGGTCTGCTGGCGGTTGTTGCGCTTCATTTCTCCTTTATCAGGCGGAAAAGCGAACGGGCGGAACAAATTTCAGATTCCTTTTTCGCCTATCCATTTGTCATTAATATATATGCAGCGCTTATTTTGCTGGTATATGGCTTTACGGTTGTCAGCGGAACATCACAGGATATGATTTTGTTTTATATGCTGTTGTTTTTTATCTATATCATCGCTTCATTTATTTATCGGCGTTCATTAAAAATTTCCTGGCGGCCGATTGCCTTATTTTTAGGCATGGCAGCCATTACGCTTGGTTTTTCCTTTATCGGCTGGAAGACACAGGGATTCGGTTTATCATATGCATATCGTCTGGATACGAACCGTTATCTGACCTATCACTATACCGCGGAAGTAGATGCGAAAAATCTTGGCGCATGGTTTGAAGTGGATGACGGAGAAGATGGGGACGATTTGCAAAGAGAAGTGAATGTGCAATTTACGCTGGTTATTCCAACGGATCAGCTGCAGGAAAAGCAGGAAATAGTTTCGCTCATGGAAAGTATACGGAAAGATTCAATCAGAGCATTTTATGAGAAAAAGGAACCAACACGATATTACGCCTATCTGAATGTATGCAGCAAAATGCGGGAAGAGGATCTTGATTATGATGGCTATGGGTATCCGCTGAACAGGCTGTTGAGCGAAGAGGAATTAAAAAAGATCGCAAAATATTGCGACGTTGAGGTGAGCGATTTTACTGCCTTGGAAACGGAAGAGATGCCGTTGGAACAATATCTTGGGGAACATCCGCTGCGAAAGAATTCTTGATCCAAATGATTTGTTTCACTGCTTCTGAAATAATATGTCTGTCTGTATTTTTCAAACCGGCAAAAAACAGAATGCGGCGTATGTACCTGAACGGAGCAGGTTGATGGTGGCAAAGAGCATAAAATTGTTGGTTTGCAAAAGAAGAACAATGCCAAATAAAGAGATTTCATAATCATTTTTTAAGGCGATAAGTTAGCCACAATCGGTAAGGCGAAAGGGGATGATAAAGCATAGGGCGGATATTGTTCCCGTTTTCCTTTTTCACAAGATGTCAGTAATCCCGTTTTCGGTAAATATGAATTGTCAACAGACAAGAAAAGACAAATACAAGTATTGCCCAGAGAAGGATAAGGATATCAGCTTTAATCGTCTGTAAGGTTGTCATCGGTTTTGCAAACAAGGAGTTTATCACTGTACTGACACCGATCATCATCCCGGTTCCTAAAATCAGACTGATGGCTAAAAAGGCTTCGCTTCTCTCTTCTCCGCTTTGCCAATGGAATAGCGGGAAAAAGATTGCTCCCATGAATAGACTGATACCGATTCCGGCAACATAAAGATTGATGATATCTGTATTTTTATCAAACAAGAAGCCCCGCAACAGGATGGATAAGGCGATGCCGATCCCGGCAATGAAAATTCCCCAAAGCAACCAGAATACCAAGCTTAAATAATAGCTTTGCACAATAGCGGCTCGCTTTATGGGAAGAGTAATCTTGTACTTGCCCCATTTGGAATTGCTTTCCTTACGGATGGAGGCTAACGAAATGACAGCAAAGCCGATCATACTAAGCAATACAAAGGAGATGAGCAGTATTTGACTTTTTATGACAATGCTCAGTGTGCAGAGTGAAGCCATGATGACGGTAATCACTTTTGCGTTGACAATGGTTGCAAAATAATTGCTTTTTAAAAGTCCTTTCATATCCGCACTCCTTTTATCAGCAATAACATGATCTCATCAATGGAAACATGATCAATCACAGCATCTTTAAATCTTCTTTGCGCTGCCTTGCCGTCAGCAAATAAGACATCGACCTGATAATCTCTTTTTCTGTAGGCGATCACATCATCAAAAATCAGACTTTGAAATTGGCTGTTCGTACAGCGCATAACGGCATAGTTGTAGAGCAGATCATCTTTCGCTGCTGATAGAATCAGTTCTCCGTTATGGATAAAGGTAATATAATCTGCTATCTTCTCTAAATCACCGGTGATGTGTGATGACAGCAAAATAGAATGATTTTCCTGCTGTACAAAGTCCAGAAAAACATCTAGCATTTCATCACGCATGATCGGATCTAAGCCGCTTGTCGCTTCGTCTAAAATCAATAGTTGCGGGTGATGCGATAAGGCGGCGGCGATTGCCAATTTCATTGTCATTCCTCTGGAGTAATGCTTGATTTTCTGCTTTGCAGATAATCTGAAGGTCTGCAAATATTGATGAAATAAAGCAGGATCCCATTGCTTATAAAGCCCGGCCATAATGGCGGCTGCTTGATGGGCATTTAAATAAGCGGGAAAATTATCACCATCATAAACGACGCCGATATTCTCGCGCATATCGGCATCCGTATCAAGCATCTTTTTTCCAAACAGTTTGATCGTGCCGCTATATTGCGAAATTGTATTGAGAATGCAGCCAATCGTTGTTGTTTTGCCGGCACCATTTTCACCGATAAAGCCTAAAACAGCCCCATATGGTAATGAAAAGGTGATGTTTTTTAATGAAAACTCGGAATTGGGAAACACTTTGGAAACTTGCCGCAGTTCTAAGATATTTTTCATGTTATTCGTTCTCCAGATAAAAGATGGATAATAATTCGGTCAGCTTTTGGAGCGTAATGTTATTTGTTCGCCCGATTTCAGCGGCAATTTGCAGATGTTCCTCGGCAATACGCTGTTGTTCTTCCTGATAAAACTCTTTATTCTGTGCCGAAACAAAACTGCCTCTGCCAACGGTCGTTTCGATAAAGCCGTCTCTTTGCAAATCTTCATATGCTTTTTGAACGGTAATGACGCTGACATGGATTGATTTTGCCAACGCCCGCATGGAAGGAATGGCTTCGCCGGCTTGCAGTTTTCCGCTCATAATCATGGCCTTGATCTGCATTGTGATTTGTTCATAGATCGGTTTGTCGGCATTGTTGCTGATGACAATATCCAAAATCAATACCTCCCATCATGTGTACTTATTGTATATGTACATTATGACACACTGTCGAACGGCTTTCAATATACTCTACGAAAAGAATCATGGCGGCTTTATGGCTGAGTTTGACGAGCGCTTCTCTTTCACTAGGGCATGACGAATAAAATTCAGCATAAGAAAAAGCCTCCTTCGCGGCATGGATAAACATATCTCATGTTCGTGTAAGGAGACTTCTAAATATTGATGTATGCCTTACGCTGATATATGCAAACTATTAAACAAATGTTTTCGGCATCGAGAAATGCCGATTACTTTTTTAAAACAGGTTGTTATTTTAATTTCCCAGCAAAGAAGCATTT
>CAUTVM010000078.1:0-7830 GCA_963541855.1 uncultured Erysipelotrichaceae bacterium | reverse complement strand
ACAATGAGAATACCGATGACCTTTTTCACTATTTTTTATTTTTAAACGGTTTCCATTTCCAGTTTTCGATTTCCGGCATATCTTTGCCATATTCCTGAATATATTGCTTATGTGCAACCAGCGTATCATTCATCAACTGATATAGATATGCGCCGCGGTTGCCAAGCTGCGGTAAGCGAAGCAAGGCATCCTGAACCAGATGGAAACGATCCAGATCATTCTGAACGCGCATGTCAAACGGTGTTGTAATTGTGCCTTCCTCTTTATAGCCGCGTACATGAATATCGCGATTATGACGCCGATAGGTCAGTTCGTGGATCAAAGTCGGATAACCGTGGAAAGCAAAGACAATCGGTTTATTTTTCGTAAACAGCATGTCATATTCCGCATCACTCAAGCCATGGGGATGTTCTGTAGCCGGCTGCAATTTGAATAAATCAACCACATTGATAAAGCGTACCCGGATTTCCGGCATATATTCATGTAAAATCTGCACCGCCGCTAACGCTTCCAACGTCGGCGTATCACCCGCGCAAGCCATGACGATATCCGGCTCTTCGCCACGGTCCGTAGAAGCCCAGTTCCAGATACCGATTCCTTGCGTACAATGATTGACCGCTTCATCCATAGACAGCCATTGCTGACGCGGATGTTTCGAAGCAACCAGAACGTTGACATAATTTTTTGACTGAATGCAATGCGCAAAACATGACAATAGGCAGTTTGCATCCGGCGGTAAATACAGGCGCACAACATCCGCTTTCTTATTAGCGATATGATCCAGAAAGCCGGGGTCTTGATGGGTGAAGCCGTTATGATCTTGCTGCCAGATATGTGAAGTCAGAATAATATTCAGCGAAGCAATTTCCTCGCGCCATGTCAATTGATTGCATACCTTAAGCCACTTGGCATGTTGAGCCGCCATGGAATCAATAATACGAGCAAATGCTTCATAAGAATCGAAGAAGCCGTGCCGGCCGGTTAATAAGTATCCTTCCAGCCAGCCTTCACACATATGCTCCGAAAGAAATGAATCAATGAAGCCTCCCTCTTTAGCCAGCAGCTCATCGTTCGGTTTTATTTCCGCTTCCCATTGCCGTTTTGTTGTCTCAAACGCGCTGTTCAGGCGATTGGATAACGCTTCATCCGGCGAAAAGGAACGGAAGTTACGGCTCTTCTTGTTTGCCTCAAATACATCGCGTACAAACTTGCCAAGTTCGCTCATATCCTGGGCATATACATCGCCATGCTCCTTGACGTGAACACCATATTTACGAAAATCCGGAACAATCAGATCGCGCAGCAGAAGGCCGCCGTTCGCATGTGGATTGGCCCCGATCCGGCGATTGCCTTTTGGCGCTAATGCGGCAAGATCCTCACGCAATGATCCGTCTTTATTAAACAGCTTTTCCGGATGGTAGCTCTTAAGCCACTTCTCCACCAGCTTGACATGTTCGGGTTTGGACATATCAATCGGAACCTGATGTGCTCGAAAGCAATTCTCCACCGGCAGGCCGTCAATTTCTTTCGGCCCGGTCCACCCTTTTGGGGTACGTAAAATGATCATCGGCCAGCGTGGACGTTCCATCATTTCTTTTTCGCGAGCTTTTTTCTGAATGGATTTAATCTTCTCTATGCATTTGTCCATGGTTTCGGCCATCAACCGATGCATGGTCATCGGCTCAAAACCTTCTACAAAATATGGCTCCCATCCATAGCCTTTCATGAGATCTTCCAGTTCCTGATGAGAGATGCGTGACAGAACGGTCGGATTGGCGATCTTATAACCATTGAGATGAAGAATAGGCAGCACCGCGCCATCCGTTTTGGGGTTTAAAAATTTATTGGAATGCCATGAGGTGGCAAGGGGGCCGGTCTCAGCTTCTCCATCGCCGACAATAACGGTTGCGATCAGATCCGGATTATCCAGCACCGCGCCAAATCCGTGAGCCAGAGAATAACCCAGCTCTCCACCTTCATTGATGGAACCCGGCGTTTCGGGAGCGCAATGAGAAGGAACTCCGCACGGAAAGCTGAAGCGTTTAAACATTCGTTTCAGGCCTTCTTCATCTTGTGATATTTCCGGATAAACCTCACTGTATGAGCCGTCCATCCAGTCATTGGCAATGAAAAAATTACCGCCATGTCCCGGCCCGGATAAAAGAATCATATCCAGATCGTATCGGTTAATCACGCGGTTGCAGTGAGCAAATATAAAATTTTGCCCCGGAACTGTTCCCCAATGGCCGACAATTTTATGTTTAATCATGGCGCGTGTCAGCGGTTTTTTCAATAATGGATTATCCAGCAGATAGAGCTGCGCGGCGGAAAGATAGTTTGCCGCATTCCAATAGTCATTCAGTTTTTTCAGTTGTTCTTCTGTGATCGGTTCTTTTGCCATAAGTCAATCTCCTTGCATGTTTATATCGCTTCGTTATGAATCTATCTGGGGATTCCAAATGCCACAACCATCCCCTTTTTAATTGGTTTAGCAGCGACAAACGGTTCAATATCTGTATAGTCATGAATTTTGTAATAATCAATGGTTCGCCAGCTTTTTTCCATACCGTGTGCAAATAAAAAATCTTCGATGCCGGTTTCCATTGTCTCTTCCGGAACAAGGATAATGTTCGGGCTGTTGTCGTCCAGCCAGTTCCAGCCCTCCATAATATCCATCTCTTCCGGCAGCGGATCTTTACATAAAATGGAAAGGTAGTCCATGTTGCCGCGTCCGCCATAATAATACGTGTTGCCGATAAACAGTTTTCCGTTTTCATCACGATATAGAATGACAATATTCTGGAACATCTCCAGATGGTCACTGAATTTAATGACTTCTGACATCTTAGTCCTCCTATGCATAGGGTAGTCGCAGGTGCTGTGGATTGCAATATATCTGCGCTTTTTTATATAAAATGGACACAAAGTGAAAAGGCAAAAGCACAAAACGTTCATTCTCTATGGAATTTCATAAAAAGCTATGCTATGATTGCCAATGCTGAAAGGCATCGGGAATTAGCGCAGTTTGGTAGCGCGCTTCGTTCGGGACGAAGAGGTCATGGGTTCGAATCCCGTATTCCCGACCATTTTTTTATTCTCGGATTTATAATCTAAATATTAATGATTAAGGTACATTATTTCAGGTGAATGCAACAAAGTGCTGCGGTAAAAATGAAATTTTACCTTCATAGATTGACAATTGAAAACGTTCAGTGAATGATATTAAACAAAGTAAGCATGCATGCATTTGAGATTATTGAAATGAGACGATGAACGGCGGACTTATGAGAACGAATGCCTTTGGCTTATTGTTTCTAACGCTTTTCCGCTACGTTCAGTTTTTGCTGATCGAACAGGCAAAATGAAAACAATACGGAAAAATCAGAAAAACGAACTTCTTTGAAATATCCTCCTTTGCATAAAAAGAGCAATCTGAAATATACAAAAGAAACCGGCTTAATTCGTATACGTATATGCGTATAGATGTAATAAAATTTATTATGCAGGAAAGCAAAGGATTATACTGGACTTTGAGCTTGTGGAAATCTATAGAATACAGCCGTAAGGATCAATGAACAGCTTAAAAATAATTCGGCAGTAAGGGAGAAACGATAAAAATGTCAAAAAAAGCAACCGACTTTCAAATAAAGGCCATGAGCCGGGGAACACGCGGCTTGGGACTGTGGGCCCCATTAAACACCGGCTGGATTGATGCACATGTGGCCTGTGTCAGAGAGTATATCGCAAATATATTCTTTTACAAAAAAGATAATCATATCATTATGATTGACGCCGGCTATAACTACCCAAGACTTAGTGAAAAGATGAAATGGCTTGGAATTGATCCCGCCTCCATAAAAAATATTTTAATTACGCATGAAGACACAGACCATGTAGGGGCGATTGAAGTCGACAGTCCGGGATTATTTCGCAACGCCACAATTTATATCAGTGAAATTGAAAACAAGTATCTGACGGGAGAGCAGCGCCGGAAAATCTATTGGGGACTGTACAAGCTTCCGCAGATAACCATCATGAACAAAAAGATCCTGCTGAAAGATGAACAGAATTTAGATATTGAAGGCGTTAACGTCCGCTGTCTTCTGACGCCAGGGCATACCTGGGGGCATATGGTTTATCTGATCGACGAAAAATATCTCTTCACTGGCGATACTATCTGGTTTGGCCCGGATGGCGGATACAGTTTCCTGACAACGCTTGCCGAAAGCAATGCGACCGCCTTAAGGTCACTTGAGCACCTGGAACATATCATCCGCAAAGAAGGCTGGCATCCATACATCATTACCGGTCATACCGGCTGGACGGACGATTTGGATTTTGCCTTCGCTCACCGAACCGAAAAATGTGGGCTGACTACGATCCGAAAGCTGAAAGATCCGGCACGGCCTTATGACGCTTATATGGAAGAGGATGATACGGAAGAGAATATGCAGAAAAAAGGCTATCTGAAAAGAATTCAAGAACAATATAAATGATCAAGCAGACATAACAATAAAATTAAACTGTGATTTCTCTACAAACACATCCGATAGATCGCCACAATATCATCATGCGTCAACGGCACATACGCTTTCAGCAATCCGCCTCGTACCACTTCCAGATCATGCGCCATATCTTCAAAATGAAGATCATCAATACCCACTTCCGTCAACGTCATCGGAATATCCATCGCCTTGAAAAAGTCATGCAATGCCTGTATGCCCATTCGTGCCGCCTTATCATCATCCGCTTCCTGAATATCCCACACATTCCGCGCAAACTGTGCAATCCGAGGCGTAACGGTCGCATCCTTTGTCATGATATATTCCAGCCACCGTGGAGTTAAAATCGCCAGCCCGACTCCATGCGTAATATCATAAAAAGCCGATAATTCATGCTCCATCGCATGACAGCTCCATCCTGTATAACGCTGCCCATACGCAGGCATCCCCGAGCAGGCAATTGAACTGTCCCACAACAAATTCGCACGCGCTTCATAATCCTGCGGATTCTTTAAAGCGATCGGCAGATTTCGAATCACCGACTTCAAGATCCCTTCTTCTATTGCATCTGAAAGATCCACATTGGTCACCCGATTAAAATATCCCTCCATGATATGACTCATGATATCTGCCGAGCCCGCCGCAGTCTGATAGGCCGGAACCGAAAAAGTATATGTCGGATCGGCAATGGAAACCTGCGGAAAGGTAAATGATGAACCAACTTTCTGCTTTGTCGCAAGATTTGTAATAACACCGCCCGAGTCAAATTCCGATCCGGTTGCCGCAAGCGTGATAATGTCCACTAACGGCAATGCCTTTCGACATTCTTTGCCATCCAAAACCATCTGCCAGAAATCCACTCCCGGATAATACGCGCCACAGGCAATCGCCTTTGCACAATCCAGCGTACTGCCTCCGCCAACCGATAAAACCACATCCACATGATGCTGACGACAAAGCAAAGCACCACGCGCAACCGTTTCAATGCGCGGATTCGGTTCGACACCGCCACATTCCACAATTGTAAATCCATTTTCTGTAAGCATCTTCATGACCGTGTCATATAACCCGGTTCGCTTGATGGAACCCCCGCCATACGTAAGCAATACTGTCGTTCCATATTGCTTTAAAGCAGACGGCAGGTGATCGATACTGCCTTTCCCAAAATAATATTTCGTTGGAATATCGTGCACAAAATTATCCATTGTGACCTCCTGTTCTGCTTCTATCATAAACGAATTTATCCTGCGTGTGTACGTCGCTTCACAATGTATAAGCCTTTCAACGAGACGTTTTCGGAAACCATGGAATGACCCGATTCACTTTCCGACAATAACTGGCATATACATTTCCGAATTTTTCTTTAAGCCATTTTTCTTCTGTATATTTCATCAATATTGTCAAAAAGGCCCAGAATATAAATGGCAGAATCAACAGAAAATAATTCCATGCCAAAATCAATACCCCGGTAAAAAGGAATAAAAAAGCAGAATAAATCGGATTTCTGACGATACCATAAATTCCGCCGGTAACAAGCTTTCCATTGTTTATTTCCTTACTGATATTTTGAAATATGACGGCTTGCGTCCATAGAAAAAAACCTGAAAGAATAAAAAATACAGCCGGTATAATGCGCAAAATCTTTGCTCCCGCTATGTTTCCCGAATCTAAATATCCCATCTTCTTCAACACCAAGCCGATGCAGGTACATAATAAACAGAAAAGCACATAGAATGGCCCGACGCCAAAAACCGGTAAATGCTCACGTTGTTTTTCCATTGCCGCTCTCCTATCCTGCGTTCTATTCGACCTTGTTTATTATACTTGCTTTGCGCGCTGTTTTGCCTGCGCATAGGCGCCATACCAGGTTGGTATCAAATAAATCGTTGCCAGAATCCATGCTGTCTGATCGGCTATACATATGGCGGTAAAACCCAGCAGAGGCACCAGCCAAAGGGAAACTGTCGTTCGTGCGGCCATCTCTATTATTCCCGCTGCCATTGCTCTTTTGCTCCAGCCGATACCTTGAATGGCCATCCTTGTTACAATCAGCAGGCCCAATATGGTATAGAAAAAACTTAAGGCCTTTAAATATCGTTCTGATACATGCAGCACTTCACTTTCCGTACCATTGATAAAAATCATCGTCAGATATCGGCCCGCAAAAAATAAGACAAACCCGATGATGATTCCATATACTATTGCTAAACGCCATCCGATTTTCATTCCTTTATCAAGACGTTGAATCTGATGTGCGCCATCGTTCTGCGCGATGAACGTCGCTACCGCCGCTGCTAAGGCGTCAAACGGACTCATGGTAAATATCTTAATTTTTACGGCCGCGGCAAGTCCGGCAACATATATCGTTCCCAAGCCGTTATTTGCGGCCTGCATGATCATAGAGCCGATTGCCGTAATGGAAAATTGAAGACCCATGGGAATTCCCATATTTAACAAAATACGGCATAACTCCGGATCAAACCCTTTCTCTTCTTTTCGAATGCATAGTATTTCAACCTTTTTTCGAATGTATATCCAGCATAAAAAAGCACTGACAGACTGCGAAAATACCGTAGCAATTGCCGCTCCCGCCGTTCCCCATCGCAAAACCAGAATGCAGTAAAAGTCCAAAGCGATGTTCAAAGCGGAAGAAAAAGCTAACGTCCAGAATGGGGTTTTACTATCGCCTATCGCGCGTAAAACGGCACCCAGATAGTTATATAAGAGCATAGCCGGAATGCCTAAAAAAATAACCAACAGATATGCATATGCATCATTGAACAGTTCTTGCGGCGCCTGTAACATAATCAGAATCGTTCTTGTCAGCAACGCCGTTGCCACCGTCAATATGACGGCAAGGACGACCGTTAAAAGAATACCGTTGTAAATAAAGCGGCGCATCCGACTTTCACGATGGGCGCCAAATGAGGATGCACACGGAATGGCAAAACCCGTCATCGCGCCGGCACAAAATCCCAGCACCAGAAACTGTACGGATGTTGAAAGGCCAACCGCTCCTAATGCTTTCGCACCTAAAGTCTGGCCGACAATCGCCGCGTCTATAATATTGTAAAGTTGCTGAAACAGATTTCCCAGCAACAACGGAAACATGAATTTTACAATTAAGCGTAGCGGGTTTCCGGTCGTCATATTTGTCGCTGTATTTTTCATCGTCATACCTTGTTTGTCATCTGTCTGCTTCCTCATTTCAGCATAATACCCAACCTCTGGCTCTAAATCAAACAGCATGCCTGAATTAAAAACCATGAATCCATGCAAATAAAAAAGCAGTCCTCCAAGAGGAAGGCTGCCAACCCGGCGGCGTGCT
>CAUTVM010000077.1:0-7920 GCA_963541855.1 uncultured Erysipelotrichaceae bacterium | reverse complement strand
GCCAAGAGCGTTTCACCATGCATGAAGCGCAATAGTTCCGCATCGGTATACTGAACCCTCGTGACCGGCCGCGCATAGGCAGATAAAAATAATCCCTGCGCCGGTTCAAAACGCCTGTTCTTTATTCTTCCTAAAAGAATCTGATGCCGCAAAAGGCGGCATTTCCCCATGGAAATAAACGGATACACACCCCCATAGATTTTATCCTTATACTGAAAATAATACGGATATGTACCGTCAATCAAGCTGCCGATCGCCCGCCTTGCCCATTCATCCACATCATCGCCTTTCAATAACGGCCGCCTTGAAGAAAATAATGATACCTTCTCTTTTTTCCGCATTCTGGCCGCAAAATGCCCTTCGCCGCCATCCATCGGATAAATGCGGATACAGCCCGAAGCAAATTGCCCCTGTGTTCCATTTGCGTCTTCCAAAATCAGATCCGGATGCTGATGAAGCAGCCAGCATACATTTTCTTCATTTTCTTCTTTGGAAAATGTACAGGTGCTGTATACAAGTATGCCTCCCGGTTTTACACAACGATAAGCCTGCTCCAAAATAGACTTCTGCCGTTGGGCACAAAACAGGACATTTTCTTCGCTCCATTCCTTGACTGCTTCGGGATTTTTGCGAAACATGCCTTCTCCCGAACAAGGCGCATCACATAAAACCGCATCAAAATATTCCGCGAAACTTTCTGCCACCTCCCTGGGCGAAGCATTTAGAACAACCACATTGGCACAGCCGTGTCGTTCGACATTTTCAACAAGAATGCCGGCGCGATGCGGATTGATTTCATTGGCAACCAACAAGCCCTCCTGCTGCAGACATTCCGCAATCTGCGTCGTTTTGGAACCGGGAGCGGCACATAAATCTAAAACGCGCTTCCCCGGTTTAGGATCCAGAAGTTTAACTGAACAGGCGGCGCTTGGCTCTTGAACATAAAATAAACCGGCCGCATGACCCGGCAATGTACCGACGGCGGACTGTCCTTTTAAATAATAGCTGTTCTTGGAAAAAGGAGCTGGAAGCCGTTCAAATGGAAACTGTGCAAAAAAATCATCCGCACTGATCTTCAATGTATTTACACGAAATCCCCGGTACGCTTCTTTATGCATACAGGCAAGATAGGACGCAAAAGAATCCGGTATAAGCCGCTTCATTGCTTCCAGAAAGGCCTGCGGCAACATCATTTTATTCCTCTTCCAGTATCTTCAAAATCATACGGCGATCTTGAGATAACTGTTTTTTCAATTCAGCAATGGAGGAAAACTGCTTCTCATGACGAAGAAAGCGAACAAACTGCACGGTGATTTCCTGCGCATACAGATCTTTGTCTAAGCCGATAATATGCGCTTCCAAGGATTCATTTTGCAGATAGTGCACCGTCGGATTATGTCCATAATTGATCATGGCCGGATAAGCGATGCCCTGCACAATCGCATAGCCCGCATATACACCGGTCAATGGTTTTACATATTCGGCATCGACGGCGACATTGGCCGTCGGCATGCCCATGGCTGTACCATTATGTTCGCCATGTATCACCTTGCCGCAAATAGCAAAGGGGCGATTCATCATCTGTGCCGCCGCCGCCACATCTCCCTCCTTGATCAGGGAAACGATTCGGGTGGAAGAAATTTTTTGACCTTGATATTGCACTTCCTCGATGACGGCAACCGGGCAGGGAAGCGACTTACGAAGCGTATCGACATTTCCTTTTCCGCCGGCACCATAATGAAAATCAAAACCGCAGACAAGCCCCTTTAAGGAAATCTTAGCAAGAACGTTTTGTACAAAGGCGTCCGCTGGAAGCTGACTCATGTCTTTTGTAAAGCGCAAAATAAACATCTGCTCAATGCCGAAAACATGCGCAATATGCAGACGCTGTTCCATCGTTGTAATATGCTCCAGACGATCTTTCGGAATATTGTAAAGCGGTACCCACGGATCCGGTTCAAATGTAATGAGACCGGCCTGCACATTGTACAAGCGAGCAAGTTCAACGGTTTTTTTCAACAGTTCCTGATGACCGATATGCATGCCGTCAAAATAACCGATGCAGGCGACAACCGCCGGGTGACTTATGTTAGGCGTATGCTGATCAATATAAGTATATGTCATGCGCGCAAACCTCGCACACAATGATAATGGTTATCGGCTCGTTTTTCATATGCCGCTAAGCATTGCTTTTCATGCATCAAAAGCACATGATCGCTGAAACCGTCCAGATCAACAGTCATGCCGTTTGCAATCATACTGAGCTGCGAAAGGGGCGCTTCTTCCATATGCCACAACGGATCAAGAACATGTTTCAGCGGACAGAAATGCAGCTCTTTTTCAATTTCCGCAAATGTCTGCGCCTCTTGCAGCGATACGGCGCCGATGCCGGTGCGGCATAAAGACGTCATGACGGCATCTTCATGCAAAGCAATCCCCAAATCATAAATCAAGGTGCGGATATATGTTCCCGAGGATACTTCCGCATCCATGCCATAGCGGCCTTCGTGCAAAGGATATACGGAAAGCGCATAGATCTTGATATCCCGCGGTTTTCTTTCGACCTCTTTTCCTTCGCGGGCCAGTTCATAAAGCTTTTTCCCATGCATACGTACAGCAGAATACATCGGCGGAATCTGTTTGCTTTTTCTTTGCAGCAAGGTCGTTGCGGCATCTAATTCTTCCTTTGATATCCTGCGCGGTTTATGCTTTTCAAGAACGGTTCCGAAGATGTCTTGCGTATCGGTGCGGATACCGAATTGAAACTCGGCATGATAACGCTTATGATCCGCCATGATAAATGGTGCAAGTTTCGTATTGGCGCCCAATAACAGAATCATCAATCCTGTCGCTTCCGGATCCAAGGTTCCGGTATGACCGGCTTTTGCCGCATGCAAAAGACGTCTAATCCTGCTTACGGCCTGAAAGCTTGTCATGCCGGCCGGTTTATTGAGTAACAAAATTCCACTTGTCATAACCTGCATCATTGTATGCCATACGATGCTATAATTCAAAGCGCATATGTTGAAAAAAGTGATCGGAAAAATTCATCGCGCTGACATGGATTATCAGATGATTCAAAATGGCGACCGTATCGCCGTCGGCGTTTCCGGAGGAAAAGATTCCATCGTCCTGCTGTATGCCTTATATCTGTATCGGCATTTTGCTCGTCTGCATGCGCATAAATACTTTGAAATTGTCGGTATCCATCTGGAAATGGGATTTCCCAATATGGATATCCATGAAGTGGATGATTTTGCGCAAAAACAGGGCATTGAACTGCATCATGTGCCAACGCGCATCTTTTCCATTCTGCAACAATATCCGACAAAAAGCGGTCAGCTTTCCTGTGCGCGCTGTTCCCAACTCAAAAAAGGCGCGATGATTAAAGCCGCAAAAGAATTGAACTGTACGAAAACCTCTTTTGCGCATCATGGAGATGATGCGGTGGAAACACTGTTCATGAATATGATTTACGGCGGGCGGCTTGCCACCTTTGCACCGATCATGCATCTGACGCGATCGCATATGACTTTTATACGGCCCTTGATTTATTGCCATGAACAGGAAATCCAGGATACAGCAATACAATGTTCTTTGCCCATCGTTTCCTCATCATGCCCCAACGCTGGCCATACGGCAAGGCAGGAAATGAAAGAAACTTTGCAATGTCTATATGAAAAATTCCCGGATGCGCGGCATAATTTTCTGCTTTCCCTGCATAATATGAAACAGGTCCGCTTATTCAAAAATGAAGAAAATGATCTGTAAAATCCGGCGGATAGTCCTGTAATACTCTGTATGCATTTTTTTCTTCACTGCTTTCTTCCATTGCTGACATGGTATTCTATCTTGCCGAACATCGGTAAAGATTTCATGTTTCGCTCCATTATTTTTGAAAGTTCCTCATTTGCTATTGTGATAATTCGATTAGTTGATGTACCTGAATAATTCATGAAACGACTGAAAATGCAAGATAAGGGCTTGTTTTATAGGTTTTTTTAATATTTGGATTGCACCTTCACGATGTATGCTTTCGATTAAAAAAAGGGCTCCTTTATAATGTAATTGACAAAAAAACACATGAAAGGAACCCGCTATTATGCTAAATGCTAACTCCCGTTTTGGCAACATCAATTTCAATGGTGGTACTACCTGAAATTTACTCTCGATTCATTCTCGATTTTTTTGTCACATATACCGCTTTTCTCTATTGAATATTTGAGACTGTTTAATTCTATTTATTCAACAGGGCTCTGCCTTCTGCTTCGCATTCACCCGGGATTTATTTCCTTGGCGGTGTATGTTCTCAAATAAAAAAGTTCCTTTATCATGTAATCGTTAAAAGACATAAGAAAGGAACCTCTAAGCCGCATGAATCATTTGTTTCCGGATTTTTAAGCTTGTAATGCTTTGACCTGCATGTCTTTCAGCCATACCCCCAATTTATCCATAACCATTCGGATGGTATCCGCTTCAAACGGACTTTGCAGATGCGCCTCCTTCACCAGTTCCGTGAAATTTTTAGTTCCCCCAAGGCGCAATAAAGACAGATAATCCTGCCAATAAGCTTTATCCCCTTCTTCTTTTCTTAAAAAGAACTGCTGGGCGCAGATCTGCGCCAGAACGTAATCAATGTAATAGAACGGACTTTGGAAAATATGATTTTGCCGATACCACCAACATCCCTTTTCCAAAAGTGCACAGCCGTCATAATTCTTGTACGGCTGATATCTCTTTTCCAGTTTTCGCCAACATGCTTTTCTTTCCGCAGGCGTCCAATCCGGATGCGTATAAACTTCTTCCTGAAAATGATCCACTAAAGCACCGTAGGGCAAAAAACAGATCGTCTTGGCCATATGGGCATACCGGTAACGATCCGCCTGTTTTTGAAAGAATAAATGCATCCATGGATAAGCGAAAAATTCCATCGACATGGAGTCGACTTCCGCTCCCTCCATGGTCGGCGTGGCAATATCCGGAATTTCAATCGCACCGGCCATATAGGTCTGAAAGGCATGGCCGGCCTCATGGGTCAAAACATCCACATCTCCGCTTGTTCCGTTGAAGTTGGCAAAGATAAAAGGCACGCCATATTCCGGTATCTCCGTTTCATAGCCGCCCATCTCTTTATTCGCCCGCGTTAAAAGATCCCACAGTTCATTGTCGACCATCAAGTCAATAAAGGAACCTGTCTCCGGACTCATTTCGTGATACATTTTGGAAGCATATTGAATCAACTCTTCCGCATTTCCATGGGGAACAGCATTGCCATCCTTGAATTCCAGATCCAGATCATAATAGGCAATCTGATCCAGGCCAAGACGTTGACGTTGGGCATCGGTGATTTTAAGCACCATCGGCGTGACATACTCCTGCACCGCCTGACGCAGTTTGGTGATATCCGAAGCATGATAACCGATCCGGTTCATCGTATAAAAACTCATGGCATGATAATTCGCAAAGCCAAGTTTGACCGCCATACGGTTGCGAACCTTCACCAGACAGTCATAAATCCGATCAAATTCATCCTCATGCTCAACAAAGAAGGCAATGTTGGCATCATAGGCAGCCTTACGCGTTGAGCGGTCTGTCGATTGCATATAGGGGCCCATCTGGGCAAGATTCAATTTCTTTCCGTCAAAATCAATCAAAGCGGATGCTTTCAGCTTGCCATAAGTGCTCATCAGTTTGTTTTCTTCAACCATGTCCTCTATAACGGCCACATCAAAGGTGCGCAAGGCACATTCTCCCAAAGCAAACCAGCTCGCCGGTATTTCTTTCAACAGATCTTTACGATACGGTTTATTGACCGCAATTTTATATAAATCAATATCCAATGCGGTATACTGCGGCCCCGCTTCATCCCAATATGCATTTTCCTTTTCATAAAAGGTATCTGCCGTATTGATCGTATGCCTTATTTCCACCAGAATCATCATCGTTTTTAAATGCCGACGCATGGTATTGATTTTGGCAAAAACCGGAAAGAATGTTTCCGCATCCTTCGCCTGTTCCAATTCTTTCAATAAAGCCTGCATCTCTTGACGATACGCGTTCTCATCCGGCCGCGTATAAAGCATATCTTTAAACTTCATATTGCCAACCTCCACCCTGTTATACTAGCATAACTGTCAATACAAAATAAAAGTCATGCCGTCCTGTATGCCCAGTCGATCCAGACAGATATCCAGATCGCAAAATATGCCGCTGTCCTTTTCAACAATGATCATTGATGAGCGAAAGCGGTAAAACCGTTGACCGTCTTTTTCCAGAAGCGGTTGAAAAATACAAAGATTTTGTGCAAAGGACGCTTGCCGGGAAAACAGACATTCATACGTTTTCTGCAAAACCGGAAAAAACAAATCAATACGCACATGCGTTTCAGGATTCCACAAGATGAATCACCTCCTGTCTGGCGCCATAGATCAAGATGGCTTCTTTTTTACGAAGCGGGCGGCGGGAAGCGATCGGAAAAAGAAATTGATCTTTGTATCCTTCCCCGCCCAATAACACGGCATCATATTGCCTTTGTTCATGACGATTTAAGCGCCGGTAGCTTTCCGTCGTCATATAAACGCTGTTTGCTAAATGCAAAAAAGGCTGAAATAATACTTTCTCATCCAAATATACCGTTAACAAGGCAAGCTTTTTGTTAAGCGGCCAATATCGTTTTGTCAATGTCTCCATCTGTATTCCAAGCAAAACGGTTTCTTCATTTTCTTCTTTACATATAATGTCCGGCAAAGGCGGAAGACAGCTTTGACATGCAGAGGAATGCTGCGGTATGTCCGTAACAAAACGACAGCGATAGATTTCATTTTGATAAAGTACAAGCCCATCATGATCTTGACACGTGCGATGCACGCTTCTTTCAAATAAAGCACCGGCCTCCTGACCGGAGCATAGCGCGATACGCCGTTCAAAACGTGAGCGCATACGATGATTCAAGGCAGCACTGACATCCGTGCCGAATATGCAGTGCACATGTTCACCATGACGAAGCAGCAGTTGCAAAAACCAGTCCTGTAAAAAAGGATAATCCGGCAGAATCTGCGCATCCGCAAACAGGATCCAGAAGGTCTGCGTTCTCTCTTTTTCGATCCACTTTAAAAGAAGTATAAAGCGCTCTTCCTCTTCCGCTTCCAAAACCGCCCATGGATGCTGCTGCGCTATTCTTTTGGCGCCGATCTGAATCAGTACTGTCTCTTTGGGACAGTCAAAATCCAGACACCGCATCAGCAGGTCGGCGAATTGATGGCGCCGTTCATGATCCGGCGTCATATACCATAAATTACCCTTGTCAATGGTAAGCCATGGAAAAGTACCTTCACGAATCGCATCAATCCGCCCGATTCCGTAAGCCGGCCGATCCGCATGGGAAAAAGAAATCCGCTCCGGTAAATTTTCCCACAAGGGACGCATGTCCCCGGATCCATATCTTTCATCAATGCACGCCAATAAAAAACCGGCTTCCGTCTGATCTTCCACGGCCTCTGTTCTTGTTTCCAGAATCGTTCCATTCAAGGCCAAAGTGGAGACGCTGACTTTTGCCCGCTCCTTCGGCATGCCGGCATAAGTCCCATAAACATGATATAAATGTCCGTCGCAAAGCACATACATTTCGCCCGGATTTTGTATGCCTGAAGCTTCACCGGTTTCAATGACTTCTCGGCTGTCGGCGGCCGATTGTACTTTCAGACAGATTTTAAAATGACAATTGGACCAGATCTGTTCATCAACAATACCGGCCGGCTTCTGCGTCGCCAGCAGCAAATGCAGCCCCAGCGAGCGGCCAACCCGCGCCAGAGCAATCAACTCCTGCAAAAATTCCGGCCGTTCCTTTTTTAATTGGGCAAATTCGTCAACAATGATAATCAGATCGGGCATGGCTTGATAGCGGCGATATGCGTGGATATC
>CAUTVM010000076.1:0-8640 GCA_963541855.1 uncultured Erysipelotrichaceae bacterium | reverse complement strand
GGTGGTTTTTTGTTTCGCACTTCGTGCTCAACAGGGCCATGCGCCCATAAAAAAAATGGATACCATACGGTATCCATGTCCATTTCACATACTTACAGGATCACATGCGAAATGATTTCAGTCATTATCATTTTCAAGAGAAATCACACCGTCAACACCGATGGACTTCGGCGTGCATAAAATGACATTATGCCCGATTTTTTGAATGGTCCCATCCAAGGCAAATACGACGCCGGTTAAAAAGTCAATTGTGCGCTGCGCATAATCACGCTGCAGACGATGCAGATTAACGACCGCCGCCCGTCTGCTTTTCAGATGACGGGCAACTTCTTCCGCCTCCTCAAAACTGCGCGGTTCAAACAAAACCATTTTTGTATCTGAGGCCAGCGTGGAATGAATCTGTTTATTGCGCGTCTGTTCATAAGAGCTTACCGGACGCGTCGGCTGCGTATAAGCGGGCGTTTCCTCCGTTTCCTCTTCTTCATATTCATCATCATCTTCTACAGGCGCGACAAAACTCAGAAATTTATCTTTCAATCCCATGCGTATTCTCCTTTTAAAAACACCCTGATTATAGCATTCACGCTATATCATGGCAATCAGCGCTTCGCCGATGGATCGATGGCTTCCCGCAAACCATCACCGATAAAATTCGTACACATCACCAGCAAAATAATCACGACTCCCGGCGGTATCCAAAGCCACGGTAATGAAGTTAATACCGTAATCGATTGAGCGCCGTTCAACATGTTTCCAAGAGAAGCCTGCGGCGGCTGAATACCCATACCCAGAAAAGAAAGGCTTGCCTCATCCAGAATCGAAATAGCCATGACCCCGGTCGCAAAGATTAAAATCGGTGCAATACAATTTGGCAAAATCTCCCGGAATAAAATATGCGCTTGCGAAAATCCGGCAACTTCCGCACTGTGAATAAAATCCTGCTCTTTCAGGTTCAATACATTTCCGCGCACCAAACGCGCGACACCCGGCCAATCGACAAATCCCAGAATCCATATAATTGTCCACATTCCGGGGCGAAAAATAATACCCGCAACCAAAATCAGCAAAATATACGGAAAAGACATGATCATATCCGTAAACCGCATCAACAGATGATCCAGAAAGCCGCCATAATATCCGGAGACCAGCCCTAATAACACCCCGGTTCCTGTTGCAAGTACCGTTGAAAAAAAGCCGACAAACAGCGAAACGCGCATACCATGCAGTAAACGGCTTAAAATATCCCGCCCTATCACGTCCGTTCCCAATAAATGCTGCATGCCGGGGGCGGCAGAAAATGCCTGTGGATCAATCGCATTGGGATCATAAGGCGAAATCCATGGCGCCAACAGAGCCAGCACAATTAAAATCACTAAAATAATAAAAGAAATATAACCGGCTTTATGATGGCGGAAACGGCGCCATAGTATATGTATATATCGTTCTTCCATTATTCTCCCTCTTATGACAACCGAATGGACGGGTCAGCTAACGCATACAAAATATCTGTAATCAGGTTCCCTGTCAGCACGGCAACAGCTGATAACAGACACATCCCCATGATGACCGGTACATCACGAGCTAAAACCGCGTTCATTGTCATTAAACCCAGACCTGGCCAGGAAAAAATCTGCTCAACAATAATGGAACCGCCAAACAAAGACGGAATCTCCATACCGAACACGGTAATAATCGGCACCAATGCATTCCGCAAGCCGTGAATATAGATGATGCGCCAGCGACTGATGCCTTTGCCTTTTAAGGTACGCATAAACTCTTTATGCAGTATTTCCAGCATGCTCGAGCGGATATAGCGAATATTGTTCCCAACCTGAGAAAAAGCCAATACGACCGCCGGCAGAAGCAAATAGGAAAACTGCACTCCATTGCCAACGGTTCCTAATCGGCGCATGCCGGAACTTGGCAGCCAGCCAAGGTATACCGAAAATATATAGACCAATAGCAGCGCTAAGAAAAAGCCGGGAATACTCTGACCCAAAAAAGCAAAAGAAACAATGGCATAATCGCGCTTTGTGTGTTGATGAACCGCAGCATAAATACCTGCCATCACGGCTAAGATCATACTGATCGCCAAACCTGTTCCCATTAAAATCAAAGTCGGTCCAAGATGCTCTAGAATCATGTCTATAACCGGCTGATATGTCTTATAGGAAATACCCAAATTTCCTTGCAGAACGGCATGAAGCCAGCGGAAATAGCGAACATACACCGGCTGGTCCATCCCCAGCTGCTGCGCCTTGATGGCTAAAGCTGCCGCATTCGCTTTTGGTCCGGCCATCATCTGTACCGGGTCTCCCGCCAGATTTAATAGTGCATAATCAATGATCGTAATTCCCGCCAACGTAACCAACGCGGTCCATAAGCGCCTGATTAAGTATCGTATCATGTGATTCTCCTGCCTTGAGCATGAAAACATGCCACATGATGCACATGCCCCGCTTCATCCACTCTATTTTCCATAATCGGTATATTTTTGAAACACTTTTCGGTAGCCAAGGGACAACGTGAGGCGAAACTGCACCTTTCCTTTAATGCCCCCGTTTCCGGCGCTTCACCTTTGAGCGGGGCCTGATCCAAAGTCCGCCGTGTCGGATCGGCAATCGGAACCGTTGCAATCAGCAATTGACTATACGGATGCAATGGACAATGGAATACTGCCTCTTCCTCCCCCATCTCCACAATTTTCCCCAGATACATGACGGCGATGCGATCACTGATATAATGAACCGCTCCCAAACCGTGAGCAATGAACAGATAAGCAACACCAAGTTTTTTTTGCAAATCTTTCAGCAGATTGAGAATCTGCGCCTGAATGGAAACATCCAAAGCTGAAACCGGTTCATCACAAATTAAAATTTCCGGACGCAGAGAAAGGGCGCGGGCAATGGAGATTCTTTGGCGCTGACCACCGGAAAATTCCGCCGGATAACGATTGGCCGCATGCTTTGGCAAGCCTACCATTTCCAATAACGCATATACCCTGTCTTTCGCTTCTTTTTTTGTGACCAGGCCATGATACAGCATCGGTTCGACAAGAATATCAAATACACGACGACGCGGGTTCAAAGAAGTGTCATGATCCTGAAAGATCATCTGTATTTTCGGCCGAATTGCTTTTCGCTTGCGGGCGGACATTCCGATCAGTTCTTTCCCTTCAAAGCAAATAGAGCCGGAAGTCGGCTTTTCGATGCCGGCCAGAATCCGCGCGGTAGTGGACTTACCACACCCTGATTCACCAACCAGCCCTAATGTTTCATTCCTTCCCAGACAGAAATCAATGCCGGCAACCGCCTGCACAGCCATTGACGGACCAAAGAACCGCATGCGTCCCAAAGCATATACTTTGGTAAGTCCATGAACTTCCAAAAGCGGCTTTTCATCAGACATGTGCAATCTCCCGCGCCTTATGACAGCGCACTTTATGACATGATGCAAGCTCACGATATATCTGCGGCTTTTGGCAGCTTTCATCCGCAAACGGACAGCGAGCGGCAAATCGACAACCGGTTATCGACGCATAATCTTCGGGCACACTTCCGCGGATATTTTCCAGGCGGCGGCTTTTAGCGTCCTGCACCCCCGGCGCGCTGGCCAGCAACATACGTGTATATGGATGCAAAGGATGGGCAAACAGCATTTTCACCTCTGCTTCTTCAATGATCTGCCCGGCATACATGACCATGACGCGATCCACCATCTGCGCAATCAATCCGATATCATGCGTAATCAAAACCATGGCCATTCCGATCGTCTTTTGAATATGCTGTAACAAGCGCATGATTTCCGCCTGAATCGTTACATCCAGCGCGGTTGTCGGCTCATCTGCAATCAACAGCTTCGGGTTGCAGGCAACCGCCATCGCAATCAATAAGCGCTGGCGCATACCGCCGGAAAGCTCATGCGGATATTTGCGCATCAATTGCGCAGGATCATTTATACCGACTGCCCCTAATACATCTTCCGCAATATGCCGCGCCTGCCTTTTGTCGGCTGTAATATGTGCCCGGATCGTTTCGGTAATTTGATAGCCCGCCGTAAAGGAAGGATCCAGCGCCGTCAACGCATCCTGATTGATCATGCAGAGATCCTTTCCGCATAGCCGGTTCATCTCTTTTTCACTCAATTGCAAAAGCTCTTTTCCATCAAAAGAAACAGAACCGCTGATCAGTCTCCCATTTTCTCCCAGCAAACGCATGATCGCTAAGCTCGTTACGCTTTTTCCCGAACCGGATTCTCCAACAATTCCCAAAAACTCACGGGCAGCCACGCTAAAACTGATATGATCCGTTACAATATGTTCTCCAAAATCATCTTTAAACTGTACTTGCAGATCCTTTACATCCAACAATGGATTCATCGTGATCGCTCCTTTGCAAGAAGAATGAAAACGTCATGTATCATGTTTCATACGGCACATCTTTATCCGGCCAATTCCCAATCCTGAATATGATTGAAAGCACCGAAGAAAGTCGCCGATGCATTAAGCAGACGCTTGGAAACAATACCCGCATTGCCAAGAAAATACAATGAAAACAAAGGAACCTTCTGCACGATCATATTCTGCAAGCGCACATAGATCTGTTTTAATTCCGCTTCGTCCGCTGTCTGCGTCTTGGCCAACAAAGCATCCATTTCTGCATCATGGAAATCGCCGGTCCACGAACGCTTGGAATTGCCATTTTCGCCCATGACCAGATTCGCAAGGCTGTTGACGTCTGCATAATAATCAATCGGCGTTATGGTATATTGTACCGAAAACAGATCATATTGATCGGAACCGGCAATCGTACCGGTCAAAGTATCAAAATCAACCGTGTTGATATTAACCTTGATGCCTATGGCAGCCAGATTCTGCTGGGCAATCTGCACGGCATTGACAAGCAGCGAATCGCCTGAATTGACATACCATTCCAATGTCCGGCCGTCATATCCGGATGCAGCCAACTGCTTTGCTGCGTCAACAGGATCATAGGAGATCGTTTCCATCTCTTCCGCATTGTAGAAATTTTTATCTTCCTCAGGAATAACACCCTCGCCGACCGCGCCGTTTTCCGGCAATAAAGAAGTAACTATCGTTTTGCGATCAATCGCTTCAACAATTGCCCGACGCATTTTTTCATCCGGTACATGATGCGTATTGAAAAAGGTCATTTCGTTGGTGATCGGCTTGGCATAAACCGTTGTTACCTGATCAATAGAAGCCAATTGCTTGCGATCCTGATACGGAATATCCGCCAAAGCAGGATGCACAAAATCCACTTCGCCGGATTGTAAGGCTGCAATCAGAGAAGAGCCGTCATAAACCTGAATATTGACCGTCTTGATCTTTGGCGCGCCTAAAAAATAGTTCTCATTGGCTTGATAAGTAACGTAATGTTGCAGATCAAAAGCTTCCACACGATATGGGCCTGAAACAACTGTCGGCTGATTAAACCATGCATTCCCGACCAGCTGATCATCGGGAATATCTTTCAACACATGTGATGGAAGAATCATGATCCATGTTGCGATATTGTTCATAAAGGTGTTCAGCGCGATAGGGCGATTCATCGTAATGGTCAGATTTTTATCGTCTATTTTTTGAAGACCGTCGACCTGTGTTGCCTGCGGTTGAGAAGTGCCGGATTCTAATCCTTTAATCATGGAAAAATCAAAACTGGTATTCGCTACCTGCGGGCTGGACATTTTCAGAAAGGTCCATATCACATCCTCACTGGTAATGGGTTCGCCATCACTCCATGTTGCCGCATCCGCAAGCCGGACATGATACGTCTGATTATCTTCCGTGGTAATGGATTGGGCCAGCTGGGAGACAATCTGATAGTTATCATCAAGGGCGGCCAAAGGTAAAAACTGTAAGCTTGTTGCATACAGATCAATGAAATTCCAAGATTGTGTCAACGGATTAAGCGAGGACAGCGGATGTGTCGTTCCGATTCTCAGGATATCCCCTCGATCCGTTGCGGCAATCGTATTTCCGGCTGTTTTCCCGGAAGCCGACGGTATCCCGCAGCCGGCTGAAAGAGCAATGATCACTGCGAGCATGCTCAATTGATATGTTTTTTTCATCTCTCTCCTCCCGAAGCATAAAAGTCTACAACTCCGCCTCGGCTTATTGACCGATAACAATCGTCATAAGAAAGAGGCAGACATTTCAACATTCCAGGCCAGTATGGCAACACTTCATTTTGTAAGTAAGCGCATGCGTTTTCATAACCCCTCGTTAAAGTGTGTTCATCATATCATTATCATTTCATAATGCAATACTTTTGCTTCGCCTTTTCCATACTTTTCCGTTCTTCATGCCTATGAAAAATACTTGCTTCATTTTCCATATCCGCATGACTTTTCTTTATCCGCTCTCACCCGACTTCAACATTTCTCCATTTGATGGGCAAAAACAGTTTGTCGCTTGTTTCACAAGCTGAGATGTGACACGATATTGAAAGAAAGGGTCAGTCGATTGACTGACAATCGGGATTAGAAGATGAAACGTTGTATTGCTCTTCTGAGCTCCGCTGCGATGGCTCTGGCATTAGCCGGATGCAATACGGGCTCAGCCTCTGCTTCTCCTTCTGCCGCGGCAAACGGCAATGTGAAAGATGGTACATACACCTCTTCACATCCGGGGATGAATGCAGACGTCGAAGTATCCGTCACTTTTGAAAATGGTGCAATCAAAGATGTAAAGGTCACCAATGACGCGGAAACACCCGGAATCGGGGGACGGTTAACCGATTCGACAGGAAACGTTGTTACTTCCGGCGGCCTTGCGCCGGTTGATCTCCTGCCGGAATTGATGGTCAAGCATAATACGGTCAATGTTGATTATGTGACCGGCGCAACCATTACTTCAGCTGCCGTTATCAACGCAGTCAGTGATTGTATCACACAAGCGGGCGGCGATCCGAAGAGTTTTGATACAAAAGCGGAATATGAAGCATATAAAGACGGCAGTGCAGATGTCGTTGTCGTCGGCGGAGGCGGTGCGGGTCTTGCGGCGGCAATTGATCTTGCGCAAAACGGCAAAAGTGTCGCCGTGATTGAAAAGAACGGAGAAATCGGCGGCGATACGCTTGTCTGC
The DNA here is from genome assembly GCA_963541855.1 of uncultured Erysipelotrichaceae bacterium. Lineage (GTDB taxonomy): Bacteria > Bacillota_I > Bacilli_A > Erysipelotrichales > Erysipelotrichaceae > Bulleidia. Next base: position 1,535 of record CAUTVM010000076.1, on the reverse strand, counting down.
GGCGCTATCTACAATACGCCGGATGAGGCGCTTCAGTCCAAAGTTGAAATGACGGATGCCGTAAAGACAACCATTGAAAAAGCTCTTTCCGCTTCAAGCGATGATCCTCAAAAAGCAGCTGCGCTTAAGGAAATGCAGGCAGCAGTGCAGAAACAGTGGGATGAATATAAAGCATCCGGCCGCACGGATCTGTTTGATTCTAAAGAATGGTATGCCCTGCAGACATGGATCAACGGCGATATGGCAGCTAACCCGGAGCTTGTAAAAGATCTTTGCTACAACGCTTATGACGGCCTGAAATGGATTGAAGATATGGGTATGACCTTCAAAGATCAGATCAGCCAAGGGGCAGGTTCTCTCTGGCAAAGAACGCATACTTCAACCATGCCGATGGGTACCGGCTTCTTGAGCGTTTATGGCAATCAGCTTGAAAAATATAAGGACCTGATTACTGTTTATACCGAAGCCACTGCTACCGATCTGATTATGGATGGGGCTAAAGTAGTTGGCGTTAAAGCAAAGAATAACCATTCCGGCGATGAATTCCGGCTGGACGCAAAAGACGGTGTTATTCTCTCGACCGGCGGCTTTGCGGCTAACAGCAAAATGGTGCAGGATAATAATGATACCGGTAAATGGCCGGATCTCTCCAAAACCATGACCACCAACCGTTTCAGCTGCTCACAGGGTGATGGAATTACAATGGCGGTTGCGGCCGGTGCTTCTTTGACAGACATGGATATGATCCAGCTGCTTTATCTAGGCAATGTCAAAGACGGTCAGATTTCAAAGTATCCGCCGCGCGACGTTAACGGTACCGATCAGATTATCTTCATTAATAAGAACGGTGACCGCTTTGTTCAGGAAGATGGACGCCGTGATCAGATCTGTTTAGGCGTTTTGCAGCAGCCGGATATGATGTTCTATATGCTTGAATCCGGTGATGGCAAAGGCTATAAAGATATTCATGATCCGGAATGGCGTTCGGGCGACGGTTTCACTTTCCAATATCTGGAAGAAAACGGCTTCATTGTCTGGGATGAAACACTGGAAGGACTTGCAAAAAAGCTGAATATGGATCCAAAAGAGCTGCAGAAAACTGTTGACGACTTCAATAAAGCGGTTGATTCCGGCAAAGATGAATTTGGCAGAACGCTATTCTCCACCAAGCTGGAAAAAGGCCCTTGGGTCGCAACACCGCGTGTTGCCTGCCTGCACCACACAATGGGCGGTGTGACCATTGACAAGGATGCTCGCGTTCTCAATGCGTCCAATGAGCCGATTGAAGGACTCTACGCTGCCGGTGAAGTTACAGGCGGTATTCATGGCGCAAATCGCCTTGGCGGCAATGCGGTCGTTGATACTGTTGTCTTTGGTAAACTGTCTGCAGATACACTGTTAGCGGATCATCAATAACAGAAGCATTGGAAGCCCATTTAAAAAGACGCTTGCGAGAGCGTCTTTTTCTGTTAACTTAACGACTGCTTCTGTTCCTTGAATATCATTACCGCTTTGATCACGATGATTCCCATGGA
>CAUTVM010000075.1:0-8696 GCA_963541855.1 uncultured Erysipelotrichaceae bacterium | reverse complement strand
AGCACGCCGCCGGGTTGGCAGCCTTCCTCTTGGAGGACTGCTTTTTTATTTGCATTCCCCAGTTTATTGGCGTGAAAAATTTATATGAGATGCGTATAATAAACATCGCGAGGCAAAATCATGAAAGTATTACATATACAGACAGATTCAAGTTCTTCAACCCTTGCATTCGGTAAGAAAATTGGTGAGAAGGTGTCAAAGGGAATGGTTATTTTATTGCAGGGCGATCTTGGCGCCGGTAAAACGACGCTGACACAAGGAATTGCCAGAGGCCTGAATATTACCCGTAATGTGACCAGCCCCACTTTTAATATTCTGAAAATTTATAATGGCCGCATGCCTTTATATCATATTGATGCCTATCGGATGGAAGGGTTGAAACAAGATCTTGGACTAGATGAGTTTTTGGAGGAAGACGGCTTGACGGTTATTGAATGGTCACAATTTGTGCCGGAGTTGATCCCACATCAATATCTGCAAATCACCATCTCTTTGCACGACGGCGATACACGAAATTTCGATTTAGAGGCAGTCGGGGAATTTTACGAGAAGTTTTTGGAGGAGTTACAATGATCACATTATGTATGGATACAAGTTCTGCCTTTCTGGTTCTCGCGGTGATCAAAGATCATACAATGCTTGCCAAACTTCAGAAAGTCTGTTGGAAGCGTCAATCAGAAGAGATCTTTCCCGCCTTGGAAATGTTGCTTAATCAAGCAGACTTAAAGCCGGCCACGATTGATCAGATCGTTGTGACAAAAGGGCCCGGAAGTTATACAGGCGTTCGTATCGCGATGACGATCGCCAAGGTTTTCTGTGCCATGGCCGATAAGCCTTTGGCGACACTTTCCACATTACAGCTTTATGCGGGAAATCTGGCACATGCACGTGTTGTTCTGGACGCGCGCAGTCAGCGTGCCTATACAGCCGTTTATGATCAGGGAATCTGCGTGGAAAAAGAAACGGTGTGTTCCATAGCGACGATCATAAAAAAAATGGATGAGAAGGTAACGGTAGTTGGAGATGGACATTTAGTAAATCGCTCCGATTATATTCCGGATTTGGCCGAAAATTTTCTCTTACTTGAGAAACAATGGCAATTTTCTCATCAGGTACATATGGTAAACCCAACATATTTAAAAGACAGTGCATCTTACATAACAGGTGTTCGATGATCCGCTGCATGAAGGAAGAGGATCTTGCGGACGTTCTGAAGCTGGAAGATTCGTTATTTCCAAAAGGAGCCTGGACCGGGCCTGCATTTGCGTATGAACTTTCCGGAAATCCGTTTGCCCGATTATATGTATTGGAGAAAAACGAAAAAATCATCGGATATTGTGATTTATGGATCATGTATGAGCAAGCGCAGATTGCCAATCTTGCCGTTGATCAAAAATGGCAGGGAAAAGGCTATGGCCGGCTGCTTATGAATCATATGATCCAAGAGGCCGAAATGGCGGCGTGTGAAACGATTTCACTGGAAGTCCGCATCAGCAATGAGGCGGCATTATGCTTATATCGTGCTTTAGGTTTTTTACAGGTCAATGTTCGCCGACGGTATTATGAAGATGGAGAAAATGCTTATCTGATGGTAAAGCCTTTAGGAGGAGTAAAAGTATGACCATGATTCTGGCGATTGAGACAAGCTGTGATGAAACAGCCTGTGCCGTTGTTGAGGACGGTCGCCGTATTGTTTCCAATATTGTATCCAGCCAGATTAACACCCATACGCTGTATGGCGGCGTCGTGCCGGAAGTGGCAAGCAGGATTCATATCGAAAACATTTCGACAGTTATTCAGGAAGGCTTGAAACAAAGTGGACTGACAATGGATCAGATTGATGCTGTCGCTTATACGCAAGGACCGGGACTGATCGGTTCTTTACATGTCGGCGTGCAGGCCGCTAAAACGCTGGCATGGGAATTTAATAAGAAAATGATACCGATCAATCACATGACGGGGCACATTTACGCAAATCGCTTTGCGCTTGATCATGATCTGCGGTTTCCACTTTTGGCTCTTGTTATTTCCGGGGGCCATACACAGCTTGTTTGGATGCCGGATAATTATACTTTTCAAGTAATCGGCACAACATTGGATGATGCGATCGGGGAAGCGTATGACAAAGTTTCACGCGTATTGAAAACCGGATATCCGGGCGGTCCGGTTATCGACAGAATGGCAAAGCTGGGACAGGAACATTACCATTTCAAAGAGCCGCATGTTGAAAAGGAATTTGATTTCAGCTTTTCGGGTCTAAAAACTTCCGTGACACAGCTGATTGCTCGTGAAGAGAGAGAAGGACGCAATATTGTAAAAGAAGATATTGCTTATGCTTTTCAGGAGACGGCGCTTAAGTCGATGGTACGTAAAACCCTGCTGGCGGTTGCGCAACTGCATCCGGCCATGGTTGTAACCGCCGGCGGCGTGGCCGCAAACAGCCGCCTGCGGTTCTTACTTGCAGAAGGCATGAAAAGATATCCGGATATTGAACTTACGCAGCCGCCGATCCAATATTGCACGGATAATGCGGCTATGATCGGAGCATCTGCCTATATAGCATATCAACACGGTTTGTTCGGCTCTTTTACAGATGCGGCCGATTCATCGTTGCCGATGCCGGGAGAAATAGATTAAATCAGGCGTTTTACAAGCGCTGTTTCTATGCTAGGATAGAATGGCTGAGGAAAAAATATGGAAAGCATAAAAAAAGTACCGAAAGCGACGCTGCATCGCTATCCGATTTATCTTAAAGCGTTGCGTAAATTGAAAATGGAAGGCATAAAGCGGATCATGTCACGTGAGCTGGCCGAGTATGTCAGCGTTGAAAGTACGACGATCCGGCGTGATTTCAGCTTTTTGGGAAATCTGGGCAAGCAGGGATACGGATATAACGTCGATGATCTCATTGCCATTTTTTCTGAACAACTTGGTGTAAATTTCGATGAAAAGATTATATTGATCGGCTGCGGTAATTTAGGAAAAGCCTTACTGAATTATAACCATTGGAATCATGTAGTGGGAGAGATTGTCTGTGCCTTTGATATGCATCCCAACGCAGTTAAGGACGCCAGTGTTCCGGTCTATGCGCTTCAAGATTTACCGAAGAAAAAGCCGGCCGGCTGTCGAATCGCCATTCTTTGTATTTCGCAAGATGTGCAAAATACGGTTGATTATCTCGTCCGCAACGGGATTACCGGCTTTGTCAGCTTTGTCAGCGAACATTTCAGCGTTCCCGCACATATTATGGTGCGGCCGATTGATGTGGTCTCATCCATTCAGGAAATCGTATTTGAAGCCAACGCGGCCGATCAAAAGCAAAGATATGATAAACAGCACGCGAAAAGAGGAAAAGAGGATTGATAGCCTATGCTTACAGATATGACCGTTCGAGAATTATATGAACTGATTCAAAATGGTACTGATTTGGAAAAAGACCAGATTGAATATGTCTCTCTGCAAGGATGGATACGTACCAATCGTTCCGGAAAAAAAGTAAGCTTTATTGCCCTCAATGACGGAACGTTTTTTAAAAATGCCCAGCTTGTTTATACCGATGCTTTGCCAAATTACGCGGAAGTATCCAGATATCTCAATGGTACGGCAATCAGTGTAACGGGAAAGCTTGCCTTAACGCCGCAAGCGATGCAGCCATTTGAAATTCAGGTGACGGAAATCAAGTTGGAGGGGGAATGCGACAGCACATATCCGCTTCAGAAAAAACGTCATTCATTTGAATACCTGCGCACCATCGGTCATTTGCGTCCGCGCACAAATACTTTTTCGGCGGTCTTTCGCTTACGCAGTGTACTGGCGATGGCCATTCATGAATTTTTTCAGGACCAGGGTTTTATTTATGTTCATTCGCCGATCATTACCGGCTCTGATGCGGAGGGTGCCGGAGAAATGTTTACGGTCACGACGCGTCATGATGAAAAATACGAAGAGGATTTTTTTGGTAAACATGCAAGTCTCTCTGTATCCGGGCAGCTTCAGGCAGAAGCGTTTGCGCTGGCTTTTCGAGATGTATATACCTTTGGGCCGACATTTCGCGCGGAAAACTCTAATACGACAACGCATGCCGCAGAATTTTGGATGATTGAGCCGGAGATGGCATTTGCCGATCTGACAGATGATATGGATCTGATTGAAGATATGGTGAAATACTGCATTCAATATGTGGAAGACAACTGTCCCGAAGAACTGTCATTTTTCAACGAACATATTGACCAAAGTCTTCTGGAGCGCCTGCATCATGTCAAAAATACACCATTTCATAAGATGACGTATACGGAAGCAATTGATCTGCTGATGAAAGCGAAAGCGGAAAATCATCCGTTTGAAAATACAAATATTTATTGGGGTATGGATTTGAATACAGAGCATGAACGTTATCTTTGTGAAGAAGTCGCCAAAGGGCCGTTGTTTCTGATGGATTATCCAAAGGATATCAAAGCATTTTATATGCGTCTCAACGACGATCAGAAAACTGTAGCGGCAGTCGATTGCCTGGTGCCCGGTATCGGAGAGCTGGTGGGCGGCTCCCAACGCGAAGAACGCCTCCATATACTGGAAGCGCGCATGCAAGAAACGGGAATGAATATGGCAGATTATCAATGGTATTTGGATTTACGCCGATACGGCGGCTGCAAGCATGCGGGTTTTGGCCTTGGCTTTGAACGTTTGGTCATGTATATGACGGGTATGGAAAATATTCGTGATGTGATTCCGTTTGCGCGTACGCCGCGTAACTTGATGTTTTGATTTTCGCATAGCGATTATGGTCTGCGGACATTGTTCCGCAGCTTTTCATGTATGACGGGCATGCCGTCAGTCGGCGTTGAAAGTCCACAAGGGACATAGCCACGCCCATGAACCCCATAGTAACTCCCTGGGTTTAAGTAGTGAGACTTAGGCGAGAAGAAGGGATAGTAAAGGCGTCTATGGTGAAGGGGCTTGCAAAAGCAGGACGCAAGAGCGGTCTTGATGACTACAATGAGCATCACACTTTGCATTTATGTTTGCTTGATTAAAAGGAAGGAGACGATATGCTCTATCAGGTATCGCACGCATATAAATCGTTTGGTACGGATACGGTTTTTGAAGATTGTCAATTTGAAATTAAAGGAACGGAAAAAATCGCTCTTGTCGGCCGCAACGGTTCGGGGAAAACAACATTTTTGAAATGCATCTGTCATGAGGAAAAATTTGATAAAGCAAAGGTATCATTGCAAGGAGATACAACAATTGGCTACCTGGCGCAAAAGGCGTTAACCAATGATACCGAAACGGTTGAACAGGCATTGAAAGCGGTATTTGCACCTGTTTTTAAACTGGCAGATGAAATGCGGGATATGGAGAAACAGATGGAAACCGATTCTTCGGAAAAACTGCTTACCCGCTATGCGCGCGCCCAGGAAAAATTTGAAAATCTCAACGGCTATAACTGGGAGGCAGAGATGCTTACGGTTTTTACACGCTTCGGTTTTACCGAGCAGGATATAAGCAGGCATGTTGGTGAATTTTCCGGCGGCCAAAAGACGCGCATTGCCTTTGTGCGCTTATTGCTGTCGAAGCCGGATATTCTTTTGTTGGATGAACCGACAAATCACTTAGATCTGGATACAATCGAATGGCTGGAAGGATATGTTCGAAGTTATCCGCGAGCAGTTGTGATCGTATCACACGATCGTATGTTTCTGGATCACACGGCGGAGATTGTATATGATTTGGAATACGGGCACATGACGCGTTATACAGGCAACTATACGTCATTTATCGTACAGAAGAAAAACAATCTGGAACGTCAGCAGGCTGCTTTCCGCCGCCAGCAAAAGGATATTGCACGTCTGGAACAGCTGATTGAGAAATTTCGTTATAAAGCATCAAAAGCGGCATTTGCTCAATCGAAGATCAAATACCTGGAGCGAATGGAAAAGCTGGATCCCGTTAAAGGAGCGGATACGCGTACCTTTCATGCGCACTTTTCTCCCCGTATAAAAGGCGGCGAACGGGTGCTGGAAGTGGAAAACCTTACGATCGGTTATGATAAACCGTTATGTACCATTGAGCATTTGGAAATTCGTCGGGGACAGCGCCTGGCGATTATCGGCCCAAACGGAACCGGCAAGTCGACTTTAATTAAAACATGGATGGATTTGTTATCTCCCCTTGCGGGAAGCTTCATGTTCGGTCATCAAATTGAAAAAGGTTATTTTGATCAGCAGCTGGCTCAATTTGTTAATGGTAGAACTGTACTGGAAGAGCTTTGGGAGGATAATCCCGACTTGGACCGTACGCAGATACGGTCCGTATTGGGACAATTTTTATTCAGTGCGGATGATGTTTTTAAAAATGTAGAGGTATTGTCCGGCGGCGAAAAAGTACGGCTTTCATTAGCGAAGCTTTTACTAAAGCACAATAATGTATTGTTGTTGGATGAGCCGACCAATCATCTGGATATTCCGGGAAAAGAGGCTTTGGAAGAAGCTCTGCATGATTTTACAGGAACGATACTCTTTGTTTCTCATGATCGTTATTTTATTCAGCAGCTGAGTACGGATTTATTGTTACTGGAGGAAGGAAGAGCAACATATATTCCGGAAAGCTATGCGGCGTATGAAGAACGGCAGAAGGAATCTTTGGAAAAGCAAAAAGAGGAAAAGAAAGACAAAGAGAGAAAAAGTAATTCTCCGGCAGTAAGAGAAGCTCCGGCACGCTCCGTTCAAGGTATCCGAAGAGAAATCAGTAAAATAGAAAAACAGATTACAGATAAGGAAAGGGAACTGGAAGCCAATCGCGAATTACGTTATGAACCGGAGTATTATCAGGATTATCAGAAGATGCAGGTTCTGGATGAACATATTGATGATATTCATAATGAGCTTGCGCATTTGTATGCACGGTGGGAAGAGCTGAATTCATGATACAGAACAGTTAAAATTCGATATAATAGGAAACGCAGAACAGGGCAAAGGAGACCAGTATGACAAATTGTATCGTAGCGCAGTCCGGCGGACCAACTTCCGTCATTAATGCAACGGCAGCCGGTATTGTCAAGGCAAATCAATTGAATCCGATTTATGAGCATGTGTATGGCGGGCTGAATGGCATTGAAGGCATTCTGGCGGAACATTTTGTCGATCTGACGCATATGAGCGATGAGGAAAATCGTATTTTGTGTCAGACGCCCTCCAGCGCGTTAGGCTCTTGTCGCTATAAACTCAAGCGGGATCAGGTAGAGGATTTTAAAAAGATCATTGCCATCATGGATAAATACAATATTGAAACCATGTTTTATATCGGCGGCAACGACTCTATGGATACGGTGGCGGCACTAAGTGAATATGCTCGTGACCATCATATCGTTAATCATCGTTTTGTCGGCTGTCCCAAGACGGTTGATAACGATCTGGTGCTTACGGATCATTGTCCGGGTTTTGCTTCGGCCGCAAAATATATTGCGACGGTGGCGCTGCATTCTTGGCTGGATGTGAATGTATATCCTTCTTCTCGTCAAGAAGTCTTTATTCTGGAAACGATGGGACGTGATGCGGGCTGGCTTGCGGCAAGTGCCTGCTTATCCGGGCATGTAGATGTTTTGATTGTTCCGGAAGTTCCTTTTGATAAAGATAAGGTTCTGGCTCGAATTGCCGCCTGCATCAAAGAAAAGGCAAAATGCTACGTTGTGGTTTCTGAGGGCGCTCGTTATGTGGATGGAACATATCTTGCGGCTGGGGAAGCGAAGAATGATAAGTTTGGTCATGCGGTATTGGGCGGTGCGGGCAAAGCACTGGAAGCTTTGATTCTTGCTGCTGGTGTTGCACCGCGTTGTAAAGTGCAGGATCTTTCAACTGCGCAGCGTTGTTTTGCTTTAACACAATCGCGGGTAGATGTTACAGAGTCTTTCAATCTGGGCCTTAGCGCGCATATGCATACATGTGATCAGTCCTTTACGGGAAAGATGGTCGGTATGAAGCGCAAAGAGGGGACAGAATATGATGTTGCGTATTTTGCGGTTGACGCCGACAAGGTTGCTAATTTCGTGCGCCATTTTCCGGCAGAATGGCTTTTGGATGACTATGCCGGTGTGCGGGAAGAGGGATTGAATTATCTGCGTCCTTTGATTCAGGGTAGCCCGGATGTGACTTATAAAGATGGCTTGCCCGCGTATGTGATCCCATACTACATGCGCTGAAACAGTGTATAAAGCAAAGCAGTTCAAACGGTGTTTCGTATCATTAGAAATTAAACATCTTCCATATGATATCGGCTGATCGGTTGACATCATAGGGAAGATTTTTGTTTGCTTAAATCAGCTTCATAATTTCTTTAACAGGCGGAGTGCGACCCAAAAGATGGCAATCCATATTACTGCCTGAAAAAGCGTTTGCAGAAAAGCGGATCGCTTGTTGTGCATGCGTTCATAGTCATGGGCGAGAATTTCTTCTTTGCGGATCAGATCATGCGCATCCAAACCGCGATCTTCATTACGCCGCAGAAAATCTTTCATGTATTCAGTATATCGGAAAAAGTGTTTTTGGTTCATGAAATGATACATTTTTTATGCAGAACAAGAAGAGAAAAATAAAAAGACCGCCTCAGCAGTCTTATGTATCGCGTGGCGGCAAATGATTTTTTATTGGCGGAGAAGGAGGGGTTCGAACCCTCGCACGCTTTCACGTCTGCTGGTTTTC
>CAUTVM010000074.1:0-8768 GCA_963541855.1 uncultured Erysipelotrichaceae bacterium | reverse complement strand
CTCAGCGCAAAAGAAAAGGCGTAGACCTTTATTTTGGGTTTACGCCATTGACCGCTTTGTTATGCGGTTTTAACGAATTAATATGGCGCAGGAACAGGGATTTGAACCCTGGCACCGTGTTACCGATCTACAAGCTTTCCAAGCCTGCCCCTTCAACCACTTGGGTATTCCTGCAATGTGCCTAACAATAGTACAGGGAAAATAGCCAGAGTGCAAGGTTTGAGATATAATTCTCCTATGAAATTCATTTTTTTTCACTATAAAGGCCGTCGATATCGCATTAAAACAACAGGTCTGCTTATTCTTGTTTTATGCATAACCATTTTGACCTGCTCTTTCATTTTAGGTTGCCGGTATCTTTTTGGAAAAGGTGAAAAAAACGCGAATACAAACCAAACAACAATGACGAATCAGAATATAAAACAGGATAGTCAAGCACCGGTTGAAGATGGAACCGTGCTTTCAACAACCCAAGACGCGGGCACTTCTTATATAGAAGATACCCTGTTTTTAGGCGACTCCAATACCGCTCGCTTTTCAAAGGTGATTGGTTCCGGCGGAAAAACATTCACAACCAAAAATAACGCCATCGGTGTTGTCGGGATGGGCATTGATGCGATTACAACCCTTGCATGCATGCGTTTTTCAACCGGTATTTTTACGATGCCGGACGCGGTGAAAATATTACAGCCAAGACGTATTATCATGACCTTCGGTACAAATAATCTATCGGGAGACAGCACGGATGCTTCATCTTTTATCACACGATATACTTCGCAGATTGAAGCGGTACAGAAAGCATACCCAAGCGCCGACCTGATTATCAATGCGATACCCCCCGTCAGCAAAACCCGTCTGTATCCGAATATTTCAATGAAGCAGATTGATGCTTACAATCAAGCCCTCATGCAGATGTGCGAGAAAAACGGATGGAAGTTTTTAAACAGCGCGGAAATCTTGAAAGACGAAAGCAGCGGATATGCAAAACAAGGCTATACGGTCGATGACGGATTACATTTATCAGCCAAAGGAATAGAAACTTTATTTACATATATTCGGACGCATGCATGGAATAGCGAAGACCGCCGCCACAAACCGTTATCTGCCATTCCCGATATTATCGGCGTTCCGGATGGATTGATCAAGATTGATCCATTGACAGAAGAAAACTTTACCAATGATCCTTCAGAAGATACAGAATCTAAAACAGAAACGGGATGTATTTATAACGGCGGCCGTTGGAATGCAGAAAAGTCAATCTGTGAGTGGGGAATCCAAGAAGAAATAAAAGAGGAAATTCCCGCCTGCGATGCCAATCAACATTATGACGAAGACCAAAAAGCGTGCGTAGACAATCCGCCACAGGAGAATTCACCGCAAGAAAACGAAACCGAACAACAGCCGGAGGCTTCCGCATCTCCTTCAGCTCAAGCCGATAATCAGGAAAGCACTCCGGTGGAAAACGGCTAAGTACAATTTTTATTTTCTGCAGCATCATGTTTTTTCTGCGGCTCAATGAAAAACGGAGCAGGAATTCTGATTTTTATAAATGAAAACGACATGTTTCTTATATACTAGAAATAAAGGAGATCAGGAGAATCATGCCATATGACGTTGTAATTATAGGTGCCGGTATTATCGGGACCATATTGGCTCGCGATTTATCGCGGTATCATCTTAAAGTAGCCGTTTTAGAGAAAGAGAATGATATTGCCGATGGAGCGACGATGGCGAATTCCGCTATTGTGCATACAGGTTATGACCCGGAAGAGGGAACCATGAAAGCGCGCATGAATGTCGAAGGTGCAAGAATGTATGCGCAGCTTTGTCAGGATCTGGGATGCCTTTATAAGCCGATCGGGGCATATATTGCGGCTGTGGATGAAGAGGAAGAAAGAACACTCGAAGTATTGGCGTCACGCGCTGAAGCACGCCATATTCCATATGCCCGGTTAAGTGGAGAACAGGCTCGCAAAGAAGAACCGAACTTAAGTGATGCGGTTACGAAAGTTTTATCTTTTCCAACAACGGCAATCATCTATCCATGGGAAGTGGCAATTGCCTGTATGGAAGTTGCCGTATCCAACGGTGTAAAGTTGCATCTGAATTCCAAAGTAACCAAAATAGAGCGAAACGATACAAAATTTACCATTCATTGTACGGACAAAGCTATCTATGAAGCAAAAACAATTGTCAATGCGGCCGGTGTTTATGCGGACACCATTGCCCGTATGGTTTGCGATCATCCGGATTTTTCCATGAAGCCGAAGCGTGGTGAATATTTTGTGATCGATCATTCTCTGCATGTAACAAATCATATTATTTTCCCGACCCCGGGAAAAAAAGGGAAAGGCGTTTTGGCGGTTCCGACAGTTTATGGAAATACGCTTTTTGGCCCCAGCAGCGAAGTAGTTGAAGATAAGGATGATATGGGCAACAGCACGAAAGGAATGGAATATGTACGCTCAAAAATTATGCGGACATTGCGTTGGGCTCCTTTATCATCCAGCATTCGGAACTTTTCCGGTTTACGGCCATCCTCAACCAGTGCTGATTTCATTATTAAAGAACAAGAAGGCGTCCCGGGTTTTATCCATTGCGCATCTATCGAATCGCCGGGTTTAGCCAGCGCTCCGGCGATAGCGGCTTACGTTCGTACGCAGCTGTTAGCGCCTTATCTTTCCTATGTGGAAAACCGGGAAGCAGTCATGACGCGAAAAAGACCGTTAACCATGAATGAACTTTCAGAAGAAGAAAAAGCAAAAGCCATCCGGCAAAACCCGATGTATGGAAAGATTATTTGCCGATGTGAAGAAATCAGTGAAGGAGAAATCCGCGACTGTATACGCCGGCCATGCGGAGCGACAACGGTAAAAGGCGTCAAGAAGCGCGTGCGCCCCGGCATGGGACGCTGCCAAGGCGGATTTTGTGAGCCCAAAGTCGTATCCATTTTGGCGGACGAATTACAATGCAGCCCGTTGGACATCGTATTGGATGGGCCGCGCTCGTATCTTCTGAAAAGGGAGAATCGTTGAGATGAAACAATATCAGACAGTTGTAATCGGCGGGGGATGCGCTGGTCTTGCGGCGGCGGCCACATTAAAAGAAGCCGGCATACATGATGTCCTGCTCATTGAAAAAGATGATGAATTAGGCGGAATTTTACAACAATGCATTCATAACGGCTTTGGCCTGCAGACTTTTCATGAGCAATTATCCGGACCCCAATATGCGGAAAGGCTATGGAAGCGCATGCAGCAGAAGCAGGTTGAAGTGAAAACCGGCACGATGGTAATGTCTATCCGCAAAGACCGCACCATTACATATGTAAATCCGAAAGAAGGTTATACGACAATCAAAGCCGACGCCGTGATTTTATGCGTTGGCTGCTACGAACGTTCGCGCGGAGCGCTTGGCATTCCGGGAGAGCGCCCGGCAGGCATTTATACCGCCGGACAGGCACAGCGCTATCTAAATATCGACGGATATCTGGTGGGCGAGAAAGTTTTTATTCTCGGCTCGGGAGATATTGGTTTGATCATGGCTCGCCGAATGACACTGGAGGGAGCGAGAGTATCAGGAGTGGCGGAATTAATGCCCTATTCCAATGGTCTGCCAAGAAATATCAAACAATGTCTGGAAGATTTCGGCATTCCTCTGTTTTTATCGCATACCGTGACAAAAATTTTCGGACATGATCGTCTTGAAGGAATTGAATTGGCGCAAGTCGATGAAAATCGTCGCCCGATTGCCGGCACGGAAAAAAACTTTGCGGTGGATACACTGTTGCTGTCATGCGGTTTGATACCAGAAAATCACTTGGGCGATGCGTGCGGAATTGTCATGGATCCGCATATTAAAGGCCCGCTTGTGGACGCGGATTACATGACCAGTGTGCCGGGCATATTTGCCTGCGGAAACGGTTTGCATGTGCACGACCTTGCAGATTTTGTTGTTCATCAGGCAACGTTGGCCGCACAAGGCTGTACCCGTTATCTGCAGGGTGTTAAATCCATGCAGAAAGAGATTCAGGCTCAGGCAGGACAGAATGTCGGCTATGTTGTGCCGGGTATATTGCATACTGACAGTCTGCCGAAGATTGTAGAGTTTTATTTCCGCGTGCGTAAGCCGATTCGCGGCGGAACGATTATTTTATCTTCCAACAATACGGTAATTCGTTCTATCCCCAAGCCTTACCTCATTCCTTCCGAGATGGAGTCGGTCGTTCTTGCGGGCGCACAATTAAAGAATCTGACAGACGATCTGATCATTGAAGTAAAGGAGAATGAACACCATGGTTGAAAAAGAATTGGTTTGCGTAAATTGCCCTAAAGGATGTCGTGTTCATATTCAGCTTGAAAATGGAGAGATAATACATCTCGCCGGGTATGGATGTCAAAAAGGAAAAGACTATGCACAGCAAGAAACGATCCGGCCAATGCGCGTGCTGACTTCAACCGTTCGGATCACGCATGGTATCTATCGCGTGCTGCCCGTGATCACCTCCAAAGAAATACCGCTGGATATGTGTGAAGCGGCAATGAAGATGATCCGGACAATGGACATTTCAGCTCCGGTTGTCATGGATCAGGTGCTTGTTAAAAATTTTATGGGAACAGATGCCGATCTGATTGCTTCACGCTCCATGCCTGAACAAGAATCTTAAAGGCATATGCATACAAATCAAATGATGCATATTCAATCAGGGAACGCTTAATAAAAATATGCGGCAGCTTCTTCAAGCCTGCCGCATATTGTGGATGATGGCCTATGCTTTTTACATGTCAGTTCTCTTTGGGCGCGGAGGGAAGGGAATTGCCTAAAGTAACATTGATATCTATTTTTTCATTCTCACGCACAATCGTCAGCTTGATTGTATCGCCCACTTTCTTAGACTGCAGAATGCGTGACAGACCGGTATAATCGGAAATTTCCTCTCCGTCTGCACCGATGATCCGATCGTAGGGCTTGAGCCCAGCCTTATCTGCACCGGAATCAGGAACAACACTGGCGATATAAAGGCCGGCCGGATAATTTCCATAGTCGCTTGTCAATGTCTGTAAAGAAACGCCGATCGTCGGACGATTTGTGACATAACCATTGGTGATCAGTTGTTCAGCAACATCCATTGCTTCGTTGATGGGTATGGCAAATCCCAAGCCCTCAATCGTGGCTCCGCTGGAAGTTGTGCCGGAATCTTTCGCATTGACAATACCAATCAGATTTCCATTTCCATCAAACAGACCGCCGCCGGAATTGCCGGAATTAATCGCCGCATTCGTTTGAATCAAAGTCATGGATTCATTGTTGATCGTTAATTCGCGCCCGGTTGCGGAAATAATGCCGTCCGTTACCGTGCCGCCCAATGTGCCTAACGGATTGCCGATCACAACGGCAGTCTGCCCGACCTGAATGGTGGAGGAATCGCCCAAAGTTGCAGGAGAAAGGTTATCCGCTTCAACTTTCAGAATACCGATATCTGATTTTTTATCAGTACCGACAAGTTTTGCATCATAAACAGTTCCATCATATGTTGTCACTTTGATACTGTTGGCACCTTCGACAACATGATTATTGGTGATAATATAGCCATCTTTGGAAATAATGACGCCTGAACCGGCCGCCTGGGAGGTGTAAGAACCGCCAAAAAGACCGTAGGATTGTTCCGTCATTTCAGTGCGGATTTCAACAACACTGGGAGAAGCCTTGGCCGCGATGTCTTGAACAGATAAAGTACTGCCGTCTTTATTTTCAACTGCCGGAGAAGTGACCGGTGCGGTTTTATATATAACGGTGTTGCCGCCAAGATGTCTAACGGCCAGATACCCGCCTCCCAAGCCGCATGTTCCGCTGAGCAAAGCGACCAGAATGACGCGCAGCACAGGATGATTTCCATGTTCCTTTTTGGCGGCCTGCATCGGTTTGGTCGAAATTGGCTGCGGTATTGGTTCCGCTAGTGGTTTACGACTTCCGCAGTTTGTGCAGAAATTACCGGTATTTTCACGGCCACATACCGAGCATGTCCACTGCTCAGATATAGTTTTCTCTGTATGCAATTCGCTCATTTTTACAAGCTCCTTTCGCTTTATATCCTCATGGTAATCACGGAATGTGAAGTGTGTGTGAATTTTGCACGGATTTATTACTTTTTTTGCAAGCCGAACATCATCCCGACTGTTCCTCCAACCAAGTGGGAAAGCTGCGAGATCTGATCACGAACAAACAACCCGTCATATATCTGCTGACCGCAATAGATCAAAGCGGTAAGAATCAGTGTCAAGGGAATTTGATCTTTTTTATGTACCGTGATGGACGATAGAAGAATAAGGGCGAAATCAATACCGCTGGCGCCAAGCAGGCCCGTATTCGGGAAGAGGAAAATGTGAATCAGCCCGGTGGAAAGAGCAACCGTAAAATAAAGCTGAATCATTCGCCGCGTACCATACTTTTCTTCCAAAAGAGGACCGACGAGAAGAAGAATAAGCATATTATTCATATAATGAGTCAGATCAGCATGTCCTAAAACATGAGTGAACAGACGGACAAATGTCAACGGATCGGCAAAAGAAGAACGATAGACGGAAAAAAGAATCGTATTTGTTCGGCCGCCCGTCATCATATTTAAAATCAAAGCGGCCAGCGAAAGTAAGACAAAGCCTAAAACGGCCGGTGCATTCCACGTTATTTTTTTCATAGAGCTTATTATAACGCGTATTTGTACATGTGGGATCAGCTTAGTATAATGACGACGGGAGATAAAAAATCACTATGGCAAAAAACAAGCGAAAAAAACAAATACAGACGCATGAAATACGAGCGGATCAAGTTCGAAATCCTGATTTAAAAAAAGCGCTGGAAAATTTGAAACAGATACGTACACCGGAAAATGAACAGGTGATGTTGAAAGCGCTGACTTCCGCCAATCTTTTGATCCCCTCACGCTTGCAGGGAACCGGGCAGAATGCGCGCACGCAGCTTGTTTTTGTTCATACCAATGATAAACGGACATTTCTGCCGGCTTTCACGGATGAGCAGGAAGCGAAAAAGATGAAAATGCCGGATGGAGCGCTGTCGAAATATATTGTTCGCCACATAACCGATCTGACTACGATTTTTAAAAATCCATCAGGAAATGTGGAGGGCATGGTGCTTGATCCGATGGGGGTTAATATTATTCTGCCTTCAAAACTGATTTTGGCATTAGCAAGTACGCAAGCCGGAGATACAGGTGCGCCGAAAAAAAATACCGTGACGTCATCTCAAGTTCAATTTACAGAACCCAGAATTTATCCGACCGCAATGGTCAATGCAGTTCATGATGCCGCGCGCAACCTGCCCGCGATTCAACAGATATTTTTTAAACAGATGATCAATGAGACAGGGGCGGGCTTTGCCTTATTTGTTAAAACCGCCGATGGATCTGTTCAGATGGAAACTGCACAGTGTTTGAAAGACGCCGCCGTGCCGCTGGCCAAAGGTGTTCAGGTAGAGATCTTGCCTTGGAATGAAAAGCTGGGGGATACGGTTTTAAAAGATTCGGTTGCCTTGTATGACGCGGAGTTTGAAATCTGATGCGATTTCAGATATTAAATGATTTTGAAATACAGGATGCGGAGAATCTTTTTCGAGAAATAGAACGGTCAGCAGACCATACGGAACGAAAAGAAGAGAAGCAGGAAATACAGCATTTTCCCAAGACGTTGCAGACAAGTCGTTTTTTAGGTGCATATAAGAGTGATCTGATCGGTTTTCTGGCTTATACGCCTGATTGTTTTGCCCTTCAATATATCGGTGTTCGAAAAGAAGAAAGCGGAAAAGGAGTCGCAACCGCTTTATTAAAAGAACTCGTGAAAATTGCGGAGCAGGCAGGAGCGTGGCGTCTTACCGTATGTGCAAAGCGGCAGGTTCTGCCCTTGTTTCGCTCATTCGGCTTTGAGGCAGAAGGCGAGAAGTTTGAAAAGGACGGTTCGCTTTTCGTACCGATGGAATATATGCTTGGCCAACATTGGCTTGGTCAAACGGTTCATGTGTCCATAGAACTGCCATTGGGCTCTTATCATCCTTTATATCCGGATGTGCAAGTTACCTGCAATAAGGGCATTGTTATTGAAAGTTTAAAAAACGAAATGATTATTGAAGCTTATGTCGTCGATCTGGATGAAGCGGCAGAAGAGGTGGAAGGAAAAGTGATCGGGATTGTCTATCACCATGATGCGCTCCCCGGCCGTTTATTGGTCGCTGAAGGTACGCATTTTTCGCATGCCTCCATCATCGACCGCATTGCGTTTGAAGAACAATATACAGAAATGCGTATCTTATGGGATACGGATCATTAACGCAAGAAAGGATGGGAAAAAGAGATGAAACAATTTCAGATCGGTATTGCCGGAACCAATACAATTGCGCAATCTATGCTGGCGGCTATACACGATGTGCCAGGGCTGATTCCGGTTGCCGTATGTGCAAAACATCCGGAGCATGCGCATGATTTTGCTAAAGCGCATGTGATTCCATTTGCCTTTGATTCCTTTGCGGATATGCTTACGCAGAAAAAGGTGAAGCTGGATGCGGTTTATCTTGCCGTTCCCAATGTGATGCATGTGCCGATGAGTATTGCATGCATGAAAGCCGGATTGGCGGTTTTTGTAGAGAAACCACTTTGTGCCCGGTTTGCAGAAGCAAAGATTTTATGCAATATGGCTGGCGAACAAAATGTCTGCCTGCTGGATGGCATTGTTCCACTGTATACAGATGCATTTGCCGTCATT
>CAUTVM010000073.1:0-8862 GCA_963541855.1 uncultured Erysipelotrichaceae bacterium | reverse complement strand
CGACTAAATTCAACTTTCACACCCTTGAAGTGGAATTTAACTTTTCACTTGAGCTCTGTTCAATTCCTTGGCAATTTTTTTGACAAGCCGGCATTCTGCGCCTAAAATACCAAGACGAGGACATTTGCATGTTGATCAATAATAAAACGATTGTAAAAGATTCAGACGCGAGAATTCGCCGGAAATCCGTTCCGGTCGCCATCCCCTTAACGGATGAAGATAAACAGCTTCTGCATGATTTATATGATTACGTCCGCAAAAGCACCATCCCGGAAGTTGCCGAAAAAGAAAATCTGCAGCCGGCAGTCGGGATCAGCGCCATCCAAGTCGGTATTGCGCGGCAATTGACCGCTGTCGTCGTCAACGATACCGATAAAAACGGACAGGCGGTCAAATATGAATATATGCTGGCCAATCCCCGAATTATTTCGCGCAGTGTGCAAAAAGCTTATCTGGAAGCAGGAGAAGGATGTCTTTCCGTGCCCGAAGTGCATAAAGGGTTTGTGGTACGATCGGCACGTGTCAAAATAAAGGGCTTTGATCTGCTTCAGGAAAAAGAAATCACCATTCGTGCACATGGGTATCTGGCAATTGTTCTGCAGCACGAATTAGATCATTTTGACGGTACGCTTTTCTATGATCACATTGATCCGAAGAATCCCTTTCCCCTGATTCCTGATGCGGAAGTGATCTGAAGTCGATTGCGCAAACGGAAAGTTATGTTATGATTCATCTAGTAAGTGTTTTGTGTTTCGCTTTTATCATTCAGCAATTTTAAAGAAAACAAGAGGTATATTATTTATGGAAAAAATGATTGCAAAAACAGCAGCGGATCGGCGTCGGCCGACACGTTTGTCGCCGCCTATTCCCGATACGGATTTTACCGAGCGGCAGATTCACCACGCCACGGACACCCTTGTCTATGCGATCGGCGGTCTTGGTGAAGTCGGTAAAAATATGTACTGCATTGAACATAACGACGAGATTGTCATTATCGACTGCGGTGTTCTGTTTCCGGAAGATGATCTGCTGGGCATTGATTATGTCATTCCGGACTATTCTTACCTTGTCCGCAATCAATCTAAAATCAAAGCGCTGATCATCACTCATGGGCATGAGGATCATATCGGCGGTATTCCGTTTTTTCTGCAGCAGGTTCATCTCAAGGAAATCTACGCTCCCCGCTTTGCCAAATATCTGATTGAAAAAAAGCTGGAAGAACACCATCTGACCAGAGCCTGCAAAATCATTGAAATCAATGGCGAATCAAGAGTGAAAACCAAATATTTCACGGTCGGTTTTTTCGATACCGTACACTCGATTCCGGATTCTCTGGGCGTCGTGGTCAATACGCCGAATGGACGTATTATTGAAACAGGAGACTTCAAATTTGATCTGACACCGATCGGCCAGCAATCGGATTATCAAAAAATGGCTTATCTTGGACAGGTTGGCGTCACCCTGCTGTTGTCGGACTCCACCAACTCCAGCGTGCCGGGTTTTTCCGTTTCCGAACGTCAGGTCGCTAATGCCATCATGGATCAGGTGCGCCGCACGCCAGGCAGGCTTTTAGTTTCAACCTTCGCTTCCAATGTCAATCGTCTCAACCAGATTCTGATTGCGGCCGTTGCCTGCAACCGCAAAGTCGCCGTTTTCGGACGCTCCATGGAAAATGTGCTGGAGATCGGTCGTAAGATCGGCTTCATCAAGATTAAGGATAGTGACTTTATCACCGGAAATGATCTGAACACCCTGCCGCCTAACCGGATCTGTATTGTATGTACCGGCTCACAAGGCGAACCGATGGCTGCTCTAAGCCGGATTGCAAACGGTACGCATAAATATCTTCACATTATTCCCGGAGATACCGTCTTATTTTCTTCCAATCCGATTCCGGGTAATGGTGTATCTGTATCGGCGGTTATCAATCAGCTGACCAAGGTCGGTGCCAATGTCGTGACCAATTCGCCCTTAACCAGCTACCATACAACCGGACATGCTCCTCAAGAAGAACAAAAGCTGATGCTGAACCTGATCAAGCCGCATTATTTCATGCCTAATCATGGCGAATATAAGATGCTCGTCCAGCATGCCAATACGGCTCAGGAAACCGGCGTCCCGGCCGACCATTGTTTGATATGCATGAATGGCGATATCGTCGTGATGCGGGATGGCAAGGCGTTCAAGGCCAACGAGCGCATTCAGACGGATGCAATCTATGTGGACGGCAATGATGCGTCCGGTCTTTCCACGTCCGTGATCAAGGATCGTCAGATTCTTGCCGACAGCGGTCTGGCGGCGGTTATTGTAACAATCGACTCGCGATATAATAAAATTCTCTGTCGTCCCAGCATTGTCTCACGCGGCTTTGTTTATATCAAAGACTCGCAGACGCTGTTAAAAGAAGCGGAATTGATCGTCTATGATGCCTTAAAGAAAAAGATGCAGCAGCGAACAACCTTCGGAGAGCTGAAAAACTGTATCCGCAGTTCTTTGGAGCCCTATCTCTTCCAGAAAACCAATCGTAATCCGATTGTCATTCCGGTCATTCTGAACCAGAAAGCGGCGATCGCGGAAATCCAATCTAAATTAAAATCGCGCAAAAATACGCGTTCAGCCTAAACGGATCAAACGATCCGTTTTATTTTTCCTGTGAAAAATATAAATCCAGCATGAGCTTGTGTACAATGGCAATCGTCACATTCCACAGCAATGTCATTTCTTCTTGATCTGCCTTCGGCTTTTTTTGCAAACCGTTCTCCTGAATCAGAATTTGCATATCTTTTACAAAAGCTGTATAGCCTTCTTCCTGGGTTGCGCACGTTTCAAGCATGGTCAATACTTTTCGAATCTGCTCCATGGATAAAACGCTCTTGGCAATCGCGATAAACAAAAATCTTGCAATCTGTCCCCGCGTATAAGTTTTACGCACGGGTTTTTCCACAATCTTCAATTTTACATAATTGGTAATCATGGAAGGTGTCAAAGACATGCCCGGCCATTGCCCGATATAGCCGTTTATATACTTGGTTACCTGCTCCAGATAAAGGCCGACATCCGGTATCTCCTGATAGGCCGGCAATGAAAAATGTTCAATCTGCATCTTCATATATTGATCATAGTCTTTTTAAAATCTCTTTACAAGTTATTCCATAACCGTTATCATTGTTCTTGTAATCGGTTATTGAATAGCTTATTTGCCGGAGGTAAATACAAATGACAACTTTGGATCATCCGATGCATGGTATCTTTATTGTAAAAGACCGTATCAGCGCTTTGACACATTTCATCGCTTTTCTGGCGGCTTTGGCGGGCATGCCGCTGTTATTGATAAAGGCGGCATCATACCACATAGACGCCATGCCGGCATTGGCCATCTTCATGGGGTCCATGATTTTGCTGTATGGGGCCAGCGCCTCCTACCATGCTTTTAATATCAGCCCTAAAGTGAATCTTATTCTGAAGCGGATTGATCATTGCAACATCTTTCTCCTGATTGCCGGCAGCTATACTCCCGTCTGTGTCATGGCGCTGCCGCATGAAAAAGGAATTGTTCTCTTATGGATCATCTGGACAGCCGCTGTTGCGGGCGTGATCTTCAAATTGTTTTTCGTAACCTGCCCGCGATGGCTCTCTTCCGTTTTATATATCGGCATGGGGTGGGCCTGCATCCGTGATATTCCCCTTCTTATCCAATCGCTTCATACCGGTTTCTTATGGCTGATGGCGGGCGGCGTCTTTTATACGGTCGGCGGCATCATCTATGCATTACGCTTAAATTTATTTAAACATCCGCAGCAAACCGGATTCGGAAATCATGAACTTTTCCATCTTTTGGTCATGGCCGGTTCTCTATGCCATTTTCTGATGATCTATATGTATATGCTTTCATAGATAGCGTAAAAAAAGCAGGTCACTTTTACATGCCTGCTTGATGAAACCCTGTATTTATTCAATGCTGATCTGCTTTTGGGTATCGTTTTCCTTCGGCAAGGTATCGGGAATATCGACCGTTAACAGACCGTCATGGAAGCTTGCCCGAATGTCCTTTTCCTCTACATCCTCGCCAATATACCAGCTGCGCATTGCGGAGCCGCTGTGGCGCTCTTGACGCAGGACATTTCCCTTGTCATCCTTTTCTTCCGTATTGCTTTCATGGCGAGCCGATATCGTTAACGTCCCGTTACGAAGCGTCAGCTTCAGCTCTTCCTTTTTAAAGCCCGGCACTTCAATGTCCAGATAATGATGACCGTCTTTCTCGCGGATATCCGTCTTCATAAACGGCTCCGGAAACAGATCGGAAAAGAAATTCAGCCAGCCATTATTATTGCGTGTATTCAATTCATTCATATATTTTTGCCTCCTTATAAAATCGTAATTTCCTTTTCTTCTTTGTCGGCGCGTTTTTCCTTGCCCGGCAGTTCAATCGTCAACACACCGTCATGGAAACCGGCATGCACATCGCTCGTCTGCAGTCCCTCGCCGACATACCACGAGCGGCTCATTGAACCGACATACCGTTCTTTACGCAGAATGTTTCCTTTGGCATCCTTCTCTTCCTGGCTTTCTTTATGCTCTGCGGAAATGATCAGATTGCCGTTCTGCAGACTGATCTTCACCTCATCTTTCTTAAAACCTGGTAAATCCACATCCAGCCTGAGCATGCCGTCTTTCTCATGTACATCCGTCTTCATGACCATGTTGGTCGAAAAGCCGCGTGCAAAAGGATAATCAAATACATCCTCCATCAAGTCACGCATCGTACTTCTTCTTTCCGGATACAGCATCTTTATTTCCTCCCGGGATCTTCTTATGTCCCTTTATTTACAAGTCCTATATTAATCAATATTTTAGCACTGTCAAGTGTAGAGTGCTAAAAAATACAAAAAACGCCAATCCTAATTTTTTAAGCACCCGATGGGGACAATATAAATTCCGTCTTTACGTCTATAGGCAAATTCTCCCATCCCAACAATTATCATCATAAAAGAGGGGGAAAGCATTTTTGTGGTGTCGATTTTACCGGCCAGTGCTTTAAGGCTTGCTGCTCCTTCTTCAATGAATTTCTGCCCGCCGAGTTTAATTTCCGCCAATCCATACTTTCCGTTTCGCAAATGAATAACCGTATCACATTCCAAGCCTGACTTATCCCTATAATCGAGTAGGAGGAAGTTTTAAAGAATTTTAAAACTTCCGACCTCTCACACCACCGTACATACCGTTCGGTATACGGCGGTTCACAACTTAATAACTATGCACTTTCTGGTAGTGGTCTGTTAGTAATAACAGACCTTTTAATTTCAGAATCTTCTCACTGATGAGTGACCCTAGTCCACCTTTAGCGATTGCCATGCATCCTTTGCGTGAGTTCGATAGTCCCTCCGCTAGCCATCTTGGTGCCCCTAGTATCATGAGTGCTCTTCTTCTTTTCCGTATGGTCTTCCACTGTTTCCATATACACATCCGGATACGCACTCTCAACCACATGTCGATTGCTTTTAATACCTTTTTCATCTCGCATATCCGAAAGTAATTTACCCATCCTCTTATCACCGGATTGATTTTCGCTATTCGATTTTCCATCGAGATGGATTTGCTACGTATCGTTAGTTCATGCAGTTTCGCTTTCAATTTCTCCACTGACTTGATGTGTGGCTTTGGTTTCCATCCATTTCTTTGAAAGAATGAGTATCCTAGATATTTCAGACCATTTGGCCTGCACACCTTTGTCTTTGTCACGTTTACCTTGACTCTCAAATGTTTCTCAAGCCATTCTGTTACAGTACGCTTGACTCTGTTAGCGGCCACTTCACTTCTTACGCATATGATGACGTCATCTGCGTATCTTGTAAATCTTAATCCTCGTTTCGTTAGTTCCACATCCAATTCATTTAGATAGATGTTTGCTAGAAGAGGACTGAGGTTGCCGCCTTGTGGTGTTCCAATCTTGGTTTCTTGAAATACACCTTCTACCATTACTCCACTTTGCAGTATTCTCCGTATAAGGGATTCTGTATCTGGGTCCTTGATGACCTTATGCACCAATATCATGAGGATGTCTTGATTGACGTTGTCGAAAAACTTTGATAGGTCCATATCGACTATCCACTCATATCCATCATTCATATACTCTAGTGCTTTGATGACTGCACCCTCACAACTTCTTCTTGGCCTGAACCCGTAACTATGTTCTGAAAATACTTCTTCAAATATCGGGTTCAGCACCTGATAGATTGCTTGTTGCATCCATCTGTCTTTTACCGCAGGTATCCCAAGGTCTCTTTTGGTTCCGTCTGGTTTTGGTATCTGTACTCTTCTGACTGCTAGTGGCTTATACTTCCTTTGTCGTATCTTTTGTGTGATACTCTCGCCATACTCGCATATGTATCCTTTGAGCTCATCTACCTTCATTCCATCAATCCCACTGGCTCCCTTGTTTCTAACTACGGCAGTACATGCCTTTTCCAGATTCTCCTTACTTAGGATTTCCTCCAGTAGTTTCGTCGTCACAGTTTGTTTTCTCCTTTCCTTTGCTTGACCATTCCCAGTCTTAAGTCCACCCTTGGGACAGCCCAGACTGTTTCGAGGAATCGGTCATACAACTTTGAAATTCGTAAAACTTAAGTTCTGTTCGGCCCTTCATCCTTTCGGACTACTATGGCCTCTGCTGACTTCTTATCATTCGTTGTTACTATGCCTATCAACTGCGTAGTGTTCTCTACCTCGTTTTTGACACTGATAAGACCTCCCAGAGTAAGACATACATCTTTCCTGCCATCTACCCGCCTCATTTACCAATCATACAATTGTAGTTATTTGGACTTTACGTTGTCATGTACGCTTATCCGTATGACCGGCCTCAATTGAGATTCGTGACCCTCGGGCCAGCAGTTTGCCTAGTTCTTCCTTCAGATTCCACCTCACGATGGACACCCTTGAATTCGGCTAAACCTTAGGGACTACATCCCTTGGTTGGAGGTACCTTTCAACCTCCTAGATATATGCCATGTCTGGCACACATGAGAAACCGTACCGCCTATACATGCAGAATAAACTCTTAAATCTCTGACACACATCGTTT
This sequence comes from uncultured Erysipelotrichaceae bacterium, assembly GCA_963541855.1. Classification (GTDB taxonomy): domain Bacteria; phylum Bacillota_I; class Bacilli_A; order Erysipelotrichales; family Erysipelotrichaceae; genus Bulleidia. Next base: position 1,781 of record CAUTVM010000073.1, on the reverse strand, counting down.
CAAATAATAATCCCATCGTATTTAAATCATGTATTAAGTCGTCCGGACCAATACCCAATGCTGCCGCCGCTATGGACGGGTCAACAAAATATCTTGTATCTGCCGTTCGAATAGCAGTTTTAGAACGCAAATCAGGATTCCACGCCGGCATATCTTCGACAACAAATATCTTTTTTAGTGCGTTTATATATGCTGAAATCGTATCCTCATGCAACGATTGAATATCATTTCCCCGTATATTACCTCGCAAAACCTTAACGGATAGTGATAAATGCACACTTCCTCGCAGTCGGAGAATCAAAGAAAAATGAAAAATCGAATTGGAAAGGACGATGAAAAATGAGATGAAGCTATCAAGGCACAATGGGCGTTCAGGCAAAAACGAAGCCTACAATGCGAAGCACAATGACCGCAGATTTGATGTGAGAAAAGCGAACACATTGACGCAGAAAAGACAAAACAGAATAAATCCGGATGACCTTTTAAAAAGTCCTTGACATTCCGTTTCAGGTTTTATGAAAATGTAAACAATGAACTTGTAAAAAATGTAGAACACATTGGAAAAGATATTTAGATAATTTTGGGGTGCATTTCATGGCAGAAGAAAACAAAGAAATCGTAGTGATAGATGAAACTACAATGAAAAGTAAGATTTACTATATAAGAAGTCAAAAGGTTATGCTTGATTTTGAACTTGCTGAAATATATGGGTATGAAACAAAAACATTTAATCAGCAAGTCAAGAATAACATAGAAAAATTTGATGAAGATTTTAGATTTCAACTTACAAAAGATGAATGGGAATTTTTGAGGTCAAAATTTTTGACCTCAAAATCAGATGAAGGTTCAGGCGGTAGAAGATATATGCCTTATGCCTTTACAGAACAGGGGATCTATATGCTTATGACTGTATTAAGGGGAGAACTTGCTGTTAAGCAAAGCAAGGCTTTAATACGAATGTTTAAGCAGATGAAAGACTTTATTATTGAGAATCAAGACTTTATTGGTTCAAAAGAATTGGTACAAATTGCTATTCAAACTAATCAAAACACAAATGATATTGCAGAAATAAAATCTCAAATGGCTACTAAAGAAGATTTAAAAAAAGTTATGGATAATTTTATAGATCCGGAAACATATAAACATTTCTTACTGATGAATGGAGATAAGATAGAGGCAGATGTTGCCTATACAAAAATATATAAGTCGGCAAAGAAAAGCATTTATGTTATAGACAACTATATAGGACTTAAAACATTAGAACTTTTAAGGGCTGCAAGAGATAAAACCCAAATCACAGTATTTAGTGATAATGTGAAAAATAAGGATATGCTTACAAAAAATATCTTAGATGATTTTAGAAAAGACTATCCTAATATAGACTTGAAGCTAAAAGTTGCAGGCAAAAAATATCATGATAGATATATTGCCATAGACTATGGAACAGAGAATGAAACCTTTTATCTTTGTGGAGCATCATCGAAAGATGCAGGAAATAAAGTATCAAGTGTTACCAAGATAGAAGAATCATCTAAAGATATGTATCATGATATGTTTAGTAAGATGTTAAGCAATAGAGATTTAAAAATTTAATAAAACACAAAAATCAAATAATTTTGAAAGGCGATAGAAATGAAAAAATCTATCGTCTTTTCTATTGCAACAAACAGGAGGAAAATAATATGTACGAAAATAAAAAAAGAACAGAATACCGGAACAAAGACCATAAAGAGGATTGGCAAAGTAACTTATGAAGTTGTTGTCCATTTTAATGAAAATGC
>CAUTVM010000072.1:0-8941 GCA_963541855.1 uncultured Erysipelotrichaceae bacterium | reverse complement strand
CGACTAAATTCAACTTTCACACCCTTGAAGTGGAATTTAACTTTTCACTTGAGCTATAAAACTTCTTTTACTTAGTTTATAGTTCGTTTCAGGATTTTTAGAATAAAATAATATGTTAAACATTGTCATGGTCTAATGGGATCAAACCATCCTCCATCTACGGGTCCATAAATCAAATTATTGGGTGAAATACTTTTTTTATAAGCTTTAATATTCTTATTTATCGACTTCTTATAATACATTCCGTGATACTGTGAATAATATTGCTCTTTACTTTGATATTGTGTACAAGTTACATACAATTTATCACCTTCAGTTGCTAAAAACGAAACAATTGCAGCGGCAACTGTCCATCCAATTCCGGGGATCGTAGCCATTATTACTCCGGTCATTGCTAATGTGCCTCTCCAAGGTATATCGTAAGTGAGATCAAGACCTGTAGCATAATCAACAGTTGCGAAAAGAGTGATACTGCTATAATTATCTATTGTCGGAATAAATACTTCACCGTCTAAAATTAAAATATTTGTAATTCTGTTAATTTCTATTACATGATATTCATTCGCATCTGAAATAACATATTTCTCAACAAAAGGATCAAAACTTATTTTTTTGGAAAAATTGAATGAACTTTCACCGTTTTCTATATTTTTCTCATTTTCCAGTGCAAACACATCCGTTGTTGTTACACAAAATAACATAGTTATAGATAAAAATGTTGCTAAGTTTTTTTTTCATTTTCTTTAACCTCCTTAATTAAAGATATCATTAAGTAAAAAATGTAATTGTAAGATAGATTATGGAAATACTAATTATAATCATCTCCGTTTTTGTATCTTGAAATAGCATATTAAATCATCTGTTTTACCTCCAACTGAAAAATAACATAATATTCCTAAAAAAGTAACCCCTTACATTGCGGAGCGTTAATAATTAAATTAAGCGTAAATTAATTTTAATAACGCGCCGCGACAAATTCGTTTCGATTGTAATTGCTTTTTCTTATTTTATGATATTTTTTAACTGATATTTATTATCGCATTTTTAATATAAAACGCTCTTTTCAAAGAAATAGTTGATAGCACCTTAAAAGGTACAATGACGTATCAACACCAGATGGGAAAACAGTGTCTTCTGTGAATGAAATGCACACAGAGCTAAAAGAATTGATCCGGCATAAGCGCGGGATCAGTATCAGACATCTTCAAGGATATCTGGACGGGATCGTGTTAGTGAAGAAGCTGAAATACACATTGGATATGAGAAAGTGGAAAGCAAATGCATACATGTTGAACATGCAGGAAATTATTCCATTTAAATGCAGTGATATTCCAAAGCTTCCTATGCCAATAGATCTATATTCAGCTTACGGAGAATACCACTACGGCATTTACGACCTTTATCCACTAAATCTTTGAAAAGAGCGATATATTTAATTTTCTCTTCTCGAAAGCCCTTCTTTATTTCGCCCTTCATACTATTTACAACTCTTAAAAAGATAAAAACAAAAGTCTCTTTCACTTTGAAAACATTCAAGCCTGTTATAATGAACGCGTTTCTATAAAGGAGCCACACACCATGAGCGAAGAAAAATATTCCCCGATGATGGAGCACTACCGATCCGTAAAAAAACAATACCCGGACGCTCTGCTGTTCTACCGCCTTGGCGATTTCTACGAGCTCTTTTTTGACGACGCACGAACCGTAAGCCAAGAACTGGATCTTGTTTTAACCGGAAAAAGCGCCGGCGTTAAAGACCGCGTCCCGATGTGCGGCATCCCCCACCACGCCGCAAACAACTATCTCCAGCGACTGGTTCAACGCGGCTATAAAATTGCCATCTGCGAACAAATGCAAGACCCCAAAGAAGCCGTCGGCTTAGTCGAACGCGACGTTGTGCGCGTCATTACACCCGGCACCGTCATGACTGAAATCAGCGACGAAAAAACCTCCGTCTATCTGGCGGCCATTGAAGACAGCCATTACGGCTATTCCATGGCACTGTCTGAAATTTCCACCGGCGATACTTTTGTCCTGCATGTTGACCACTCTTTATCCGCCTTAATGCAGTCCTTACTGCAAAACAATGTCCGCGAAGTCGTTCTGCCAAAAAACTTTTCTCAAAATATCATCAAAAGCCTGCGCGAAATACAGATTGTCATTTCCTATGATGATGACGATACGATCAAGGAAACCTATCTCCCCCTATTTGAAACCATTAAGCAGAGCTATGACCGCAAGGCATGCGGACGCATGCTGTCATATCTGGAAGAAACACAAAAGCACATGATCGGCCACCTGTCCACTTGCCGCATTGAAAGTGCCGATGAAGTTCTGGATATGGATTACAGCACCCTGTTGAACCTTGAGCTGATCGAACCCCTGCACAAGCAGGGAAAAACCGAAACCCTGTGGACCTTCCTCGATTTTTGCGGCAGCGCCATGGGGTCGCGTCTGTTGCGACACTGGATTGAAAAGCCGCTCGTTAAAAAAGAAGCAATCGAACAACGCTATGACCGTCTGGCTTATTTGAAAGACCACTTTATGCAGCGCCAGAAAATGCGTGACCATCTGCGCAATATCTATGATCTGCAGCGCTTGATCGGCCGCATATCCATGGGCAGCGCCAGCCCGATTGATCTGCAGCGTCTGGCCAAAACCCTGAAACAAGTTCCGGATATTCTGGCTTGCGTACAGGATGAAACGTTCCATGACCTGCACAACGTCGACCCTTTAGAAACTCTATGTGCCCATCTGACCGATGCCTTTGTCGAAAATCCGCCCCTTGTTTTAAGCGACGGCGGCATCTTCCGCAACGGCTATAATGCCCAACTGGATCAGGCACGAAAGATCCAGCTTTCCGGCCGTGATTTTATTTCATCTCTGGAAGCGGACTACCGCGAAAAAACCGGTATCAAAAATCTGAAAATCGGTTATAACAAGGTTTTCGGCTACTTCATTGAAATTTCCAAAGGCCAGCTGTCTTCCGTAAAAAAAGAATGGGGATGGGTACGCAAACAGACACTGGTAAATAATGAGCGTTTCATTTCCAACGAGCTGAAAGAAAAAGAAGACCAGATTCTGCACGCGCAGGAAAATGCCATCCGCATTGAAAAACAACTCTTCGCCCAATTACTGCTCGAAGTTCAAGGCAAACTGATACCCCTGCAGAAATTAGCCGCCGTCCTTTCGCAGCTGGACGTACTGGCTTCTCTGGCACAAGTCAGCGCAACTTACGGTTATGTACGCCCGCAATTTACCGAAGACGAGCTTCTTATTGAAAGCGGACGACATCCGCTTCTGGATCAGCGCATGAAAGATCCCCGCTATGTGAGCAACTCCATTCATATGGATCATGATCAATTCATTCTCTTGATCACCGGCCCCAACATGGGCGGAAAAAGCACCTACATGCGCCAAACCGCACTGATCATCCTGATGGCCCAGATGGGCTGCTATGTTCCGGCAAAGCAATGCCGCATGCCTTTGTTCGATAAAATCTTTACCCGCATCGGCGCCAGCGATGATATCCTTTCCGGACAATCCACATTTATGGTGGAAATGAACGAAGCCAACCGCGCCTTGCAACAAGCAGGCAAGCACTCCCTGATTCTTTTTGACGAAATCGGAAGAGGAACATCCACATATGACGGCATGGCACTGGCACAAGCCATGCTTGAATATATCGCTTCCTGCCTGCATGCCAAAACCATGTTCTCTACCCATTATCATGAATTAACCGCCTTGTCGCAATCCGTTCCCGGCGTTAAAAATGTCCATGTCGCCGTTCATGAAGATCAAGAAAAAATCACCTTTTTATATAAAATCAAAGACGGAAACGCAGACCGCTCCTATGGCATCAATGTCGCCCGCCTGGCCGGTTTGCCGGAAGCGATTCTCAATCGCGCCGAAACCTTGCAAAAACAGCTGGAATCCAAAAAACGCGTTGTACAGCAATCCTATCAACTGGTGGAAATGCCCAGGGAAGATCCTTTCGCCAAATCCATACTCAATCAGTTAAGCGCCATTCATACGGATGAACTTTCCCCGCGCCAAGCATGGGAAATGCTGGATGAAATCGTTCAAGCAGTACAGAAAAAGGAGACAAAATAATGGAACAACAATGGATTGATATTCGCGGCGCAAAAGAAAATAACTTAAAAAATATTTCCCTGAAAATACCACGCGGAAAAATGGTCGTCATGACCGGCCTTTCCGGATCGGGGAAAACATCTTTAGCCTTCGATACGATTTATGCGGAAGGACAGCGGCGATACGTCGAAAGCCTTTCCGCCTATGCTCGACAGTTTTTAGGCGGCGTAGAAAAGCCGGATGTAGAATCCATCGAAGGCCTTTCTCCCGCCATTTCCATCGACCAGAAAACAACCTCCAACAATCCCCGTTCAACTGTCGGAACCGTAACGGAGATTTACGATTTTCTGCGCCTGCTGTATGCGCGATGCGGTACACCTTTTTGTCCCAACCACAATATTCCGATTCAAGGACAGACCATTACCGAAATGGTCGATGCCGTCTGGAAGCTGCCCTCTGAAACAAAGCTGACAATCCTTGCGCCTGTTGTTCATGACCGTAAAGGAACTTTTAAAGATACTTTCGCCTCCCTGTTGAAAGAAGGCTATGTACGTGTGCGCGTTGACGGAACCATACGCTTATTGGAAGAAGACATTGAACTGGATAAAAATAAACGCCATTCCATCGACGTCGTTGTTGACCGCCTCATCAAGCGCGATGATGCCCGCTCACGCTTACACGATTCCATGGAAACCGCCTTACATCTGGCCCATGGAAAAGCAATCGTCATGCATGAAGATGTGGAAACTTTATTTTCCAGCAACTATGCCTGCAAAATCTGCGGCTTTTCCGTTCCCAACCTTGAGCCCCGTTTGTTTTCTTTCAATGCGCCCTTAGGTGCCTGCGACGTCTGCCATGGACTGGGCTTTACGGAAGAAGTCGATCTTGATCTGCTGATTCCGGATGATCACCTGTCTATCTATGAGGGCGGTATCCGCTATTTCAAAAACATGGTGCATACGGAAGTCATTGAATGGAAAACATTTGAAATTTTATGCAACGCCTATAAAATTCCGATGGATGCGCCGATCCGTTCTCTGTCGAAAAAACAAATGCAGATTATTCTTCACGGTTCCGATAAACCAATCTCCTATTCTTTAACTACCTCCTCCGGAACAACCTATCAACGCAAGGATTTTATCGAAGGCATCAAAGACATGATCGAGCGCCGCTATGCCTCTACGACTTCTTCCATGACGCGTGACTGGTATCACTCCTTCATGGTTGAATCCACTTGTAAAAAATGCCATGGCCAACGCTTAAATGAAAAAGCTTTGTCGGTACGCGTCGGCGACAAGAATATCATGCAGTTTACCGCCCTTTCGGTAACGGAGGCGCTGACCTGGATACAGAATTTAAAATTGGCAAAAGAAAAAGCGACGATCGCCGGAATGGTATTGAAAGAAATCTGCAATCGCCTGCAATTTCTGAAAGACGTGGGACTGGAATATTTAACGCTGAATCGACTTGCCGGAACTTTATCCGGCGGCGAGGCGCAGCGCATTCGCTTAGCCACCCAGATCGGATCAAAACTTTCCGGCGTTCTTTATGTTCTGGATGAGCCTTCCATCGGCCTGCATCAAAGGGATAATGATAAATTGATCCACACTCTCAAAAACATGCGCGACTTGGGCAACTCCCTGATCATCGTTGAACATGATGAAGAAACCATGCTGGCAAGCGACTGGATCGTCGATATCGGCCCAGGCGCCGGCGTGCATGGCGGTCAGGTTATTTTCAACGGCAAACCGAATGATCTTTTAAAATGTGAAGCTTCCATTACGGGCGCTTATCTTTCCAAACGAAAACAGATTGAAATTCCGGAAAAACGGCGGCCCGGAAACGGAAAGAAAATTTCCATCTTAGGCGCGCAGGAACATAATCTGAAAAATATAGATGTCGATATTCCCTTAGGAAAACTTGTTCTGGTTACCGGCGTTTCCGGATCCGGAAAATCCACTTTAATCAATGATATTTTCACAAAAGCCATTCAACAGTCTATCGGCTTAATGAAAAAAGTGCGTCCCGGTAAATTCAAGAAAATCACCGGCCTGAAAAATGTGGATAAAATCGTGCAGATTGATCAATCGCCGATCGGTCGGACGCCCCGTTCAAACCCCGCCACCTATACCGGCGTATTCGATGATATCCGCACTCTTTTCGCCACGACGAGTGAAGCCCGCTTACGCGGCTATGATAAAGGACGCTTTTCCTTTAATGTGAAAGGCGGACGCTGTGAAGCGTGCCAGGGAGACGGTGTCAAAGTCATTTCCATGAACTTTCTGCCGGATGTATATGTGCCTTGCGAAGTATGCCATGGACGACGCTATAACGAAGAAACATTGCAGGTCACATTTAAGGGGAAAAATATTTTTGATGTACTGGACTCTTCAATTGAAGAAGCCCTGAAACTCTTTGCCAATCAGCCGAAGATTAAAAATAAACTACAGACACTGATGGATGTGGGATTGGGCTATTTAAAGCTCGGACAATCGTCCACAACCCTTTCCGGAGGCGAAGCACAACGCGTAAAACTGGCCAGCGAGCTGCAAAAAAAGCCAACCGGAAAAACCGTCTACGTTCTGGATGAACCGACAACCGGCCTGCATACGGATGATGTCAAGCGATTGATCGCGATTTTGCAGCGGATTGTCGATAACGGAGATACGGTTGTCGTCATTGAACATAATCTGGACGTGATCAAATGCGCGGACTGGATGATCGATCTTGGCCCGGAAGGCGGCGATATGGGCGGCACCATTGTCGCAACCGGAACACCGGAAGCGGTTTCCAAAGTTAAAAACTCATGGACCGGCCGTTACCTGAAACCGATTTTGAAGAAATAAATCACGATCGTCGACTGCTGGCAAGGGCATCATGCATGCTATAATCACCCTGAATGGAGGCGTTCTATGATGCAGGAACAGGACTATACGAAACGCGTCATGATCTGTGAAATCGTTTCCTTCTTCCATTTGGAACAGATCACGGGAAATGAAGATTCTTTAAACCGCTGGGTCGTTGTCCCGGACATCAATCGCCCCGGTTTTGAATTATCCGGCTATTATGAACCGACACAACCGCGGCGCGTCATCATTCTTGGCAATAAGGAAATTGAATATATCGCACAGCTCAATGATGAACAACAGCGGGAGCGTTATAAAAACATTACTGACGGTCTGACGCCGATGATTATTGTTACGCGTAACAATCCGATTCCTCCCATTCTGATCGAAGTTGCGCAGCAACAAAATTTTCCACTGTTTCGAACCCCAATCATCACCTATCAGTTTATGGTCGACCTGATCACTTTTCTGGACGAACGTCTGGCTATGGAAGAAACCATTTCCGGAGAACTGCTCATTGTCTATGGCAAGGGCATTCTTCTGACCGGTGAAAGCGGTATGGGAAAATCCGAAACCGCGCTGGAATTGATCCGTGAAGGACAAGTGCTCGTCAGTGATGATCGGGTGGATGTCCAGAAAATTCATAATGCCGTCATCGGACACGCGCCGGAAATGTTAAAAGGCATGATGGAGATACGCGGCATCGGCATCGTGGATGTTGAAAGAATGTATGGCGCCAACTGTCTGGCCGATAAAGCGGCCGTTGATCTGCTCATTCATCTGACACCTTACGATGCAAACAAGGAATATGAACGGATCGGCGATGAATTTCCCCATTTTACAAATATTCTGGGCATCAATGTGCCGACCGTGGAACTGCCCGTTTCCCCGGGACGTTCCATCTCTTCTCTGGTAGAAGCGGCCGTCATGAATTATTTATTGTTGGCCAAGGGGTATGATTCCTCTGCCATATTTAAGTCCCGACTGCAGGATCAGTTATTAAAAAACAAGGAAGAGAGAAATTAGATGAAAACCGCCATTCTGTTTGACTTTGACGGCACCTTAATGAATACCGAGGAAGCGATACTTGCTTCTTATCGACATCTGTTTCGACGCTACCGAACAGAAGCGGACTTTTCACAGGAAAAACAGCTGCAGGTTATCGGCCCGGCCTTGATTGACATCATGCCGCAGTTTTTCCCGGAACAGGATGCTGAAAAACTTGTACACGAATATATCGCTTATCAGAAACGTTATGCTTATAAACGCATTCGACCTTATCCGTATGCAAAAGAGCTGCTGGCCGCCTTACATGCTGCAAAGATTCCAACCGGCATCATCTCGACGCGGCTTCTTGACAGCCTTGAACAGTTGCTAATGGAACATGACATGCGCCGATCTGTTGATGTTTTAATCGGACATGATCTGGTTGTGCATGATAAACCGGATCCGGAAGGAATTTTAAAAGCGATGCGGCAGCTGCATTGTGACCGTTCTATCTATGTCGGTGACAGTCCGACAGACATCATCGCGGGAAAAAGAGCTAATGCCTATACGATCGCCGTTTTATCCAATGCAAAAAAAGAAGAAATTGTTCTTAGGGAGAAACCGGACGCGAAGGCATACACATTAGCGGAAGTGGAAACACAAATCAAAAAGGAGTTGAAACAATGACAAGAGTTTTCTTTGAAGACGGATTTCACGGTATAACCAAAATCGGCGAGCAGACGCTGCGAATCGGCGAAGAGCAGATCTTGCCGTATGACATGACCTATGGGGCAATCGCTTCTTGTTTGTACAGCACCTTTCTGGATGTTTTAGAAGAAAATCATCTGCATGTGGGCAAAGCGATGATCGACGTTCATGGCGTCAAGCGTAAAACAATTCCGCAGACTGTTGAGAATTTGTTTATTCACATACAGGTGGAAAGCAGCGATGATCTGATGCAGCTGCGGATGGCTTTTGCTAAAGCGGCGTCACGCTGCTCCATGGTTCAGACCTTT
>CAUTVM010000071.1:0-9133 GCA_963541855.1 uncultured Erysipelotrichaceae bacterium | reverse complement strand
GCTTCTTCTTCGGCCTTTTCTTTCCATGCATCTTTCATGGCTTCAAACTGCGTTTGTTCCTGTTTCAGCTTTTTTTGAAACTGTATGATCTCCTGCAGCTTTGCGTCCAGTTTTTCATTTTTTTCTTTTGCCTGCGTTAATTGTTGATCCAGGCGTTCAATCAACTGATCTTCCTGCGAGCGTGCTTGATCTTTCAGAAAGCGTGCTTCCTTGATGACTTCACCAGGCAAGCCGTAACGAGCCGCCACATCAAGAGCGTTGGAAGCGCCGCTTACTCCTTCCTGAAAAACATAGGTCGGTGTCAGATGCTCCATGTCAAACTGCACTGAAGCCGACAAAATATCATCATGTCTTTTTCCATATGCCTTTAAGCGTGAATAATGTGTCGTCACGACCGCCGCACTCCTTCTTAAACGCAAAGCATTCAAAATGGCAATGGCCAGCGCTTCACCTTCTTTAGGGTCTGTTCCCGAACCGATTTCATCCAGCAGTACCAATGATTTTTCCGTTGCGTATTTCAGCACTTCCGCCTGCTTTTCAACATGTGCCGAAAAGGAACTCAAAGAAGAGGCGACCGACTGATCATCACCGATATCCGCATAAACCGCATCAAAAAAAGGCAGTACGGCAGAAGCACATGGAACGGGAATACCGCAATACGTCATTAGCGTAAACAAACCTATGATTTTCAGAGAAACCGTCTTGCCGCCGGTGTTGGGCCCGGTTATCAAAAGGATGCGCTGCGGATCAAACAGATGATAAGAATTGCTGACAACCTGTCGGGGATCAATCAAGGGATGTCGGGCATTTTTTAAATCAATCATAAAATGGTTTGCCAGAACGGTAACACAAGCTTCTTTTTCTATTCCCCATGTTGCTTTGGCGAATAGTTCATCTAAAATTCCACATGTGTCCAGATTTCCCTGTTCTTCTTCGGCAATACCTTGTACAAGTTGGGAACAGATAGTCAAAATCCGTTCAATCTCGCGTGCTTCTTCGGCACGTATGGACTGTACTCGATTATTGGCGGCCATTAATGCCGCCGGTTCAACATAGGAAGCCTGGCCGCTGGCCGAATCTCCGTAAACAAGTCCTTTAAACATATTTTTATCGGAAGCGCGGACAAGAACAACCGCGCGATCATTGCGGTATGTCACGATGGAATCCACCATGCTTTCCTTATGCGCTTGCAAAAAAGCGTTTACCGCCTGACTTACGGCGGCTTGTGCCTGATGCAGATTATGGCGTATTTCTTTCAGCATTTCGCTGGCATCATCTTTTATTTCTTCATCCTCACCAATGCAAGCGCTCAGCTTCGCTTCTTCATTGGGTTTCAAAACGAGTGACTCAAAAAGGTCATGCAAAAGCCGGTGAGGCGGTTCCAGTGATTTCTCATAAGCTTTGACGCGGCGAACGGTCTGCAGAAAGCGAAGAACCTGTGCCAGTTCGGCAATGGTTAAAATACGGCCGCGCTTTGAAGCATCTAAAATGGATGAGATATCCTGCATGCCGGAAAGTGAAAGAACACCCTTTGCCTCACACGCCTGCATGGTCTCTTTGAGACGGCCGTTTTCCAGACGGATTTTTAATGGTGCAAAAGACGGCCGCAGATTCCGAATGCGTTCACGTCCAAGATCAGTCTGACATTTATGTTCGATCTGTTCCAGAATCATATCCAGTTCCAGACTGTGGTATAAACTCATTTTTGATCTCCATCCAACGGTGCAAAGCCGTGTTCTTCAAGCCATTGCGTAATCCATTTCTGGTCATCTTCTTTATGTTCATCTATCGTTTTCCAAAAGGAATGGTAATCCATCATTTCTTTTATCGGTTCATCCAGCTGTTTGAAGAAAACCATCGTTGTATCATGAATGGTATGTAAAGCGGTTTTCTGATAAAACACATCCCCGTTTCGAAAAAGCGGTGTATATAATGCAAAGCAGGCAATCAGCACCCAGATGGTCGCCGTACATGCGCCCAATATTCCGCCTAACAAACTGCTGATCTGCTTCAGTATCGGGATGCCTTGTATGCCTTTGGCAAATCTGTCCAGAAGTGAAAATAAAAGACGGCATCCGATCAAAATCAGAAAAAACCACGCGGTATGATTCAACAGCGGATAAAGCCATGCTTTGGGCAGCAGACCGACTCGGAAAGTCCATGATGCGGGCCAGATGTGGAAGTAAGATGCGCCGATGGATGAATAGCGCCAAGCCGCCAGATAGGAAAGAACGGTTCCGATCGTCATCAGAATCTGTCGTAAAAAGCCGCGCTTAAATCCGGTCATCACAAAGATCATATAAAAAATAAGCAGGATAAGATTAAACCACGGGATAATCTGTGTCGGTAATGTAATCACATTCTTTCTTCTTTCTGCAAAACATTTTACAATAAATCCGGTAAACATGTCGAAAACGGTAATCAGCCTAACTTGCTCCTTGAAGCAGCGTGAGGCGCTGTACAAACAGCTTTCTTCTCAGGCCGAAGTTACAAAGCCGGCTTTTTCGGCATATCAGCTGCGCTTAAAGGATTGCGTCATTACCGCCTATCAATCCGGCAAGATCGTCTTTCAGGGAAGCGAGGCACCTTTTTATGCAAAGATGGTCATGTCTGTTTCTGCTTCTTCTTTTTTCCCGCAGGCCGGAAGTGATGAAGTCGGAACGGGTGATTATTTTGGCCCGGTCTGTGTTTGCGCGGCGATGGTTAAGGAAGCGGAACTTCCGTTATTGCAAAAGTTGGGCGTTACGGATTCTAAATTGATCTCCGATGTGTCTATACGAAAAATTGCGCCTGTATTACAAAAAGAGCTGTGTTATTCGTTGCTGATTGTTATGCCGGAAAAATATAATATGGTGCATACACATGCCAATATGAATTCCGTCAAGGCGCAGCTGCATAACCAAGCCTATATCAATTTATCGAAAAAAATATCACTTCCGGATTTTAAGGTTGTCGATCAGTTTACACCCGAACAGCAATATTATTCTTACTTGCACTCGGCTGCCTTAGTCATCAGCGGGCTTCATTTTGAGACTAAAGCGGAAAGCAAGTATCCGGCTGTAGCTGCTGCTTCCGTCATTGCGCGCAATGCATTTTTGGAAGTCATGGATCGCATGCGTCAACAGTACGGAATGGTGTTTGCCAAAGGTTCAGGAAAGGGAGCAGATCAATGCGCAATACGTTTTGTCCAATCGTATGGTTTTGAGGCTTTGAACAAGGTTGCCAAGTTACACTTCAAAAATACGAGTCGGGTTATGAATTCTTTCTAGACAATTTATTCGGGCCGCGTATAATAGTACTTGCGCATGCGGATGTGGCGGAACTGGTAGACGCGCTGATTTCAGGGGTCAGTGGGGCGACTCGTGCAGATTCGAATTCTGTCATCCGCACCAGAAGAAAAAGTTCCTTTTGCAGGAGCTTTTTTAGTCTCTATAGGTTCAAAATAATATGAAAATATACGCACTACACAATTACGCTTTAATATACTCTTTCACAAAGGAACATTCTTCATTATTACAGCGAATCGCACTCGGATTATAAATTGTTACATGAAAAACATGAAACAGCGGATCCGCTTTAGTGCCGAACATGCGATATACAAATTCAATTTTATGTTGACAGCATGCCTTAGCCAAAAGCTGTGCCTGCCTTTTCAGAAAGTCTCCCTGTGCCGTCATTATATAAACGGGTGGAAATTTATCATTAACCAAATCAATGACATTCAGGCGCATTTTGTATTCATCGAAATGGTTCTCATCCAAATAATCATGTATCAAAGGTTCCATGGTATCTCTGTCCGGAGAACCGTCTTTTTTGAATAACTGATATGCACCGCAGTTCATCAAAAGTGCAATTGGTGAAAATTCAGATGGAAAATGAACGGTGGGATATAGAGCTGCGTATTCTTTATTCGTCATAATTCCAACAATTACGCCTGCCATATTGCCGCCTGCACTATCCCCGGCAAGAATTAAATTTTTAACATCCAGTCCATATTTCGCGTGATGTTCATAAATCCATCGGATAACTGCTGCACTGTCTTCAAAAGAGGCTGGATATTTCACTTCAGGTGCAAGACGATAGTTATAATTGATAACCGCAAAACCATGTTGGGCAAGGTGCATTCCATAAAATTGGTAAATTTCTTTCGTACCATATACCCAGCCTCCTCCATGAATGATTACAATCACGGGGAGTTTGTTATTCTCTGCCTTTTTGGGGCGATACACATCCAAAAGGTTCCATCGTGTATCAGGACCATAAGAAATATTATCAAACCGAATGATATCATTCGGTGTTTTCAAATTCTTGTCACGTTCGGCATCATTATGTCCCCATTCTCTCCGCATTTGTTCGCTTAAGTCTGACATTTTCTCATTTCTCCTTTTCACTGATTACTGTTTTTCGATAATCCCCAACTGTCATACCAGTTGCCTTCTTGAAAACTTTGTAAAAATAACAGGTGTTAACATAACCGCAGCGCGTACCGATTTCCTTGATAGGAATACTTTTATCTCTGCACATACGTTTGGCAGCCTCTATTCGAACTGAGGAAAGATAATCTACGAAATTAATTCCATTCGCTTCGCGAAAAATATGTGACAGGTAATAGAACGAGATTCCGATTGCATCCGCACACTGATCCAGAGAAATGTTCTCATTAAAATGCTGATGGATATACCGCTTTGCTGCTCTGGAATACCCTTGCGCATCTCTTGAATCTGGAATGATTATCTTTTCTTTCTTTGTGATTTTTGTCATACACTTCTGATAGGAATTACAATATTGTTCAAAGGTATCTCCGGCATCGCCAATTATCCATTCCATATGGATATTGTTTTGCCGGAGAAGATGTTGAGAAAGAATTTTGCATATTTCACTTATCCATGAATATTCTGACTCTGCTTTCAGCTTCGAAGGATAGAAAGCCAGTAATACGAAATTATTATGATGATCCGCTCCCACCATGCAATGACCAATAGTCTTCATGATATCTCTAATGGTTTCAATGATCACTTTGCTATTAATCACACAATCATGATGTGTCAAGGTGAATACAATAATACTTGCATGCGTTTCCTTAAAATTGTTAATCGCTTTCCAAACGTTGATCTGTTGGCGATCGGACTGCCTGGAGCAGATAGAATTGATGATTTTCCATTCCAAAGCAGGGTTCACCGCATGCAACGCCAGTTGTGCATTTCGATTCTGTTCTTCCAGTTTTCGCTCTGCATTGATTTCATCAATTACTTTTTGAATGACTTCTATCGCTTCCTCGCGGCGAGTTGGTTTTAACAAATATCCATCCGCTTTGAGCTCAAGTGCACTATGAATATAGTCAAAATTGCTGTAAGCAGTTGAGATTATAAAGTGTATATGCGTTTTTTCTTTCAAGAGTTTCATCAGCTCAAGACCAGTTAACCCCGGCATCCGAATATCCATGATCACGATATCAGGATGTTCTGTTTCAATTATTTTTTTAGCTTCGATTCCATTAGTGGCAAAACTACATATCTGAAGTTCTGGAAATTCCTTATGAACAAGAATTTCCATAATTTTCAAAGATAATGCTTCATCATCCACGATTGCTATCTTAATATCATTCATGCAAACCTCTTTTCAATCTGTGTATCTTTCTTTTCTTCATAAGGAACGGATATCCGTATTTCAAGCCCCGGGTTTTTATTAATTAACTTCAAATCCACTTCGTTGTTATAAAAAAGCTGTAGTCGACGGTAAATATTTCTGATCCCGATGTGCTTTGAGAACTCATTATTATCTTTCAGATTTTGATACATCTGCTCAATCTGTTCATCATTCATTCCTTGACCGTTATCCATCACATGAAGTACAACTCTGTTTCCTATCCGTTCCGCAAAAATCTCAACGGAGCCGCCAGAGACCATAGATCCCACTCCATGAGATATCGCATTTTCAACCAATGGCTGTAAAATCATGCATGGCATTGCCTGTTCATATACGGCTTCGTTGATGTTTAAATGAAAATGAAACCTGTCTCCATATCTGCATTTTTGAATGGTGATATAGTCTTTCAAGTTTTGAATTTCTTGTCTCATCTTAACTGTTTTTGTAATGTTATCTAAGTTATATCTCAGAAATATTGCTGTAGTTTCAATTAAATCAGCAGTTTTATCAGCATTCTCTATTCTTGCCTGCGCATTGATCATATTCAGCGTATTAAAGAGAAAATGTGGATTTATGCGCGACTGTAAGAAATCCAGATTGTTTTTTTGAAGCTTTCCATACATACGGAGATTATCTTTTTCCATTGTTGCAATTTTTTCTTTATCTTTCGCACTTTCTGCTAAGGCCAACATTTGCTTCTGAATTAGCGACTGCATGTGATTAAATTCTTCTGCTAGTACTTCAAACTCATCTCCAGAATGCAGAGTGATTGGCATTGCACCGGTGATATCCTGCTCAAACGCATTTGTTCCTTCTTCCAAGACTTTGATGCTGTTTGAAAATGAAGCCATGACACGTGTTTCATAAATGGCTGTTGCTGCAGCAATTGCCAAAATCAACCCGGTTACTGTGATAATATTATTTCGTAAGTACTTTCGAAGTTCTTCCTGAGCCTTATTCAACATATTCAAACGAACAGAATATGCGCTGGAAAAGCACTGCACAACATAGGTATATTCTTCTTGTTGCAAATTATAATTTTGCTGAATCTGGTTCAGTATGGATCGAGAATGTGTTTGCGTATATTTCCTGATATCCTCAATCATTTGATCTGAAGTTTCTAAATAGGATTCCACTGTTCGGTTCAGATCCATAATTTCTCGCACATATTCTTGTTGTAAGATTTCTTCCGATTTCCGATAATCTGTTTCGGTTGCGATTCTGAGCTCATGATATCTGTCTAATCCTTCTTCGGTCATAGATACATAAGTCTGATATACATCGGAATTTAAATTATAAACTGACTGCTCCAATTTACTGATTGCTATCAGTGCTTGGTTTTGCTGTTGATAAAAGTTGAGAGAATACGCAATTATAATCAGTGCGCTCACAATAATCATCGTGGTAGTTATACTGGTTACCCAATATCCCAGTGCATACTTTCCCCTGACGGTACCAAGCCATTTCCGTTTCATGAATTATCCTTTTCACTGAACGCATCCACCCATTGGATATCTGTATAAATCTGCTTTGATTCAAATGACCGGTGCTCCTTGTAATACAGTAACTGTTCTATCAGTTTTTCACCCATAGTGTACTGATTTTGAATAACAATTCCATTAATAATACCTTCCTGAATTCTGTCGGCCACATCAAAGCCAATGATATAGCGAAACTTTTTGTTGCCTGTACCTATCACCTTTTCAATTGCATGTGCACCCGTTCCTTCCACACAGACAAGCGCATCTGCATTTGCCATAGTGTAATAATCAGCAACAGCACTCAATGAATCATACTGATCATACTGAATTTCATAAAGACTGATATCAGGATAGGCAGCGAGTACATCCTTCAATCCCTGAATTCGTTTTTCCAAATTGTTATACCCAGTATCTCCCGAAATGATTGAATAGGATCCTTTGCCGCCCATCAGGCCAGCCAGTTTTTCGCCCATTAATTTCCCGGCGGCATAATTATCGGAGCCTATGTAAAGCGACTCTGAAACGCCATCTTCAAAACCCGTATCCAAGCTGACAATCGTTATACATTCATGAGCAGCCTTCTGCAAGGCAGCAATATAATTCTTATCCTGCGAACCGGTCACCACCAGAATATCCACTTTTGCGGCAATTTCCTTTTTTATGAGATCTGTCATCTGCTGAACATTATAATTCAGCTGTGGGATCAGAATTTTTACATCAACTCCTCCTTGTTTTGCCTCGCTTAGGTGATCCTCAATACCACTTTTCACAAAACCCCAGTAAGTGTCATCTTCATGGGGAAGAATCACAGATACCCGCAAAACATCTGCAGTATCTGTACCCGGCTGTTGATTAGAAATACAGCCGCTCAGCATACCGGTAAGCACACAAGCAACTAATATTTTAGGAAAATATCTTCTTGGCTTCATAATATCCCATAACTTAATAATAAAAGAAACATTACCTATTCAATATCATCAAACGCATACTTTTTCTCTTTTGTAATAGTATGCCTTCAACTGTTTGAAAACAATACAGCACTACTTGCGTTGGGCATATTTACGCATGTCCAATGCAACAGCAATAACAATAATCAACCCTTTAACAATATATTGCCAGTAGGAGCTAAGTCCGATAAAGGTCAAGCCATAATTAATGACAGAAAATATAATGACCCCAAGGAACGTACCGGGAACATTACCGATTCCACCCGCAAAAGAGGCGCCGCCGATGATGCAAGAAGCAATCGCATCCATTTCGTAACCTTCTGCATAGGAAGCGTTTGCAGAGCCTGTGCGAGCAGCCATCATAAGACCGGCAAATGCTGCAAGAGTACCTGAAAAGATATAGATAAACATATCAATCTTGAAGGTATTAATGCCTGCTACTTTAGCAGCTTCACGGTTTCCTCCGGTCGCGTAAATGTTTTTGCCTAGGGTAGTTTTATTCAATAGTAAATATACGACAATCATGATCCCAATTGAGACAATGACCATATAGTTGATTCCGAAAAGTGATCCGATACCGAAATTCGTAAACGTAGTTTTAAAGCCTGCAAGCGGCTGAGAATTATTCGGCGCCTTCTTCAGATACAACAAATTCATTCCATAAAGCACAAGCTGTAAACCAAGACCCGCAAGGAATGCCGGAACTTTAAGCTTGGAAATCACAAATCCTGTGATGATTCCAGACAGCACCCCAATGCTGATGGCAACCAGAATCGGAATAATTAGCGGCATTTCCGGAAGATTCGGCCAAAACTTTAGATAATAATCAGAAGTTTGAGCAAAAGTACCGGCAATGACAGCACCTAGCCCAGCAAGCCGGCCGACCGTCATATCCATTCCCCCGGCAATGATTACAACCAGCATTCCCATAGCCAACAAAGTTTTTGGGGCCGATTGAATTAAAACATCTGATAAAACTCGTCCTGACAAAAATGACGGGGATATAATAGCAATAATTACAATCATCAACAACAATGCCGCATAAAGAATATTTTCCAG
>CAUTVM010000070.1:0-9196 GCA_963541855.1 uncultured Erysipelotrichaceae bacterium | reverse complement strand
CTGATTGATCATGCGTTACCCCCTCATAATGCCTGATAAAAACATGGATGATTCATTGCGGGCTAATTATACCCCCCCCCCCGTGGCAATTTTGAATAGTTTTCTTTCAAATAAAGTGTTTTATACTATTTTATACATGATTTATACAATGCAAAGATATAAATACCGGATTTCATTATTGAAACCCGGTACCCTTCTGTTCTTACAAAAAATCATACAGATTTTGCTCCGTATGATCGAAATGACGCTTATTCCTGCTCGTTGTTCTTGAGACCGTATTTTCTGTTGAACTTCTCTACACGACCCTGCGCTTGTGCAAAACGCTGACGACCCGTATAAAACGGATGACAATTACTGCACGTATCGACGCGTATTTCCTCTACCGTCGAACCCGTCTCAAATTCAGACCCGCAAGATGTGCAGACTACCTTCGCCTGATGATACTCCGGATGAATACCTTGCTTCATTTTCTCATTCTCCCTTCTGCCTTAAGCCTCCAAGCGTGCTTAAAGAAAGTGCAGAAGTATCGTAACATACCCTTTTAACGCTGACAAGAGGAATCTTCAGTCCTCCACCACATAGCGCTGGATCCGCGCACCGATCTTCCGTAATTTCTCATCAATACGATCATAACCGCGATCAATATGATAAATATCGTGCACTTCCGTAATCCCATCCGCCAAAAGGCCGGCAATGATCAAACAGGCCCCGCAACGCAAATCCGTTGCGATCACCTTATCACCATACAGACGACTTGGTCCCGTAATGGCCGAAACACCATTGCTGATTTCAATATTTGCCCCCATTCGCTGCAACTCAAGACTATGCTTGAAACGTTCCGGATATACCGTATCGCAAACCTGCGAAACCCCATCCGCCTGCGTCAGCAGCGCCGTTAACGGCTGCTGTAAATCCGTTGCAAACCCCGGATAAGGCCGCGTCGTGATGTCCGTCGCTTTGAGAATGGATTTCGCCCGCCGCACCGTAATGGAATCCACGCCGATATCCAAATCGGCACCCATTTCCAAAAGCTTCGATGTCAAAGCCTCAATATGCTGCGGAATGACATTGGTAATCGTCATCGTATCCCCGATTCCCGCCGCCAGAATGACAAACGTACCCGCTTCAATTCGATCCGGAATGATTTCATGCACACAGCCGGATAATGTCTGCACCCCGTCAATCGTAATGACATTCGTTCCGGCACCGCGTACATTGGCTCCCATATTATTCAGCAATGTCGCCACATCAATGATCTCCGGCTCCTTGGCCGCATTTTCAATTGTCGTCCGCCCTTGTGCATAAACGGCCGCCAGCATGATGTTGATCGTTGCCCCTACAGAGGCGATATCCAGAAAGATTTTCGCACCACGAAGATGATCCGCCTTGATCGTATAACAACCCTTTTCATAATCGACACTGGCACCCAATGCCTCAAACCCCTTAAGATGTAAGTCAATCGGACGCGGCCCAAGATAACAGCCGCCGGGCATTTTCATCCGCACATATCCATATTTACCAAGCAAAGCCCCCATAAAATAATAAGATGCCCGTAAACGCGTCACACAATCCGCATCCAATGTGATATTTTTCATTTTTGAAGGATCAATGATCAGATGATCTTCTTTTTCCGCCACCGACGCATTTAAAACCCGCAGAATCTGCGCCAGATTATCAACATCCGCAATGCGCGGCACGCCCGCAATCGTCACCGGCGCATTTGCCAGCACGGCCGCCGGTATCAAAGCCACCGTAGCATTCTTTGATCCCGATACACGCAAGACACCGTTTAAGCGATGACCACCCTCAATTCTGAATATTTCACGCACCTTCTAATCCTCCCCGTTTATAACCTTAAGCATCTCCACGCTGTTTTCCACAATCCGATCCGCCTGCGACTGATCCTGCCCATAGCGATCATCCCGACGCGCAATCACATACATTCCTGCCCGCTTTCCCGCCTGAATACCCAATGTACTATCTTCATAAACAATACAAGCTTGCGGATCAGCTGTCAGCATTGCCGCCGCCTTTAAATAAACATCCGGATGCGGCTTAGGAAAGTGAACCTCATCACTCGATAAAACAAAATCAAAATACGCCGTCAGATCGCATTCTTCCAGCGCTTCCATAATGGTTTGGCGAGGTGATCCCGAGCACACGACCATTTTTACACCACGTTCTTTTAAAAGACGCAAAGTGGCCGGCACATCCGGAAACAACATGGACCGAAAACAAAGAGGATGCACACGATAATAATGATCAATCGCCTGCTTCAATTCTTCCTTTGTCACCTGACCATCCAGCAATTCCGTAAGCATGGTATATAGGCCATCCATATCCTGACCGATCACGCGATACAGGTTTTTCTCATCCTGATCATAGCCCAGCTGACGCATAACTTGAATATTTCCATCCATATACGCCTTTTCACTGTCAAACAGAACGCCATCCATATCCCACAATATTGTCTTCTGTTCCATTCGTTCATTTTAATACCTGCCCATAAGAAATGAAAGCCGCCAAAAAGAGCCAAACGATTTAAGCCGCTGCACTCCTTCCACCCGCATTTATATGGAAATAACAACGATATTTTATATGTTGTTACCAAAGCGGAAACCAACACCCCATCGCAAGCAAAATCATCCCCATCCTAGCCGAACTTTAACAAAATATCGCTTGGCGAACGGTCTCAATATCATATGAAAAGATGAGCATCAGAACACACTGAAACCCATCCTTTTCTATGTTTATTTTTTCTTCCTGTTCGACCGGCTTTTATTTATCGCTTGTGGAAACCGAAATAACCCGATAGCCAAGCGCGTCCAGAACCTGATGCAGCTGAGCTTCTGAAATCGGATGATCCGCCAAAATCACCGCCCGATTGGTCTTGCAATTACTGGATACACTGTGAATGTTCAAGGTACGAAGTGCATGATTGACATGCGCCTCACACATCGCACAGCTCATGCCATCCAACTGCACCGTTGTTTCTATCATACCGGTATGTTTTTTGATTGCCTTGCCGCTTTGGAAAAAACCTTTTATGCACGCAATAGCCGCCAAAATCAATACAAGCAATACGCAGATAACAACAATATCCGCCGGCGCCAAAACAACAGAAGTATGCATTATGCCGCCTGAACTTTACCCTTTTTCTTATATGGATCGGGACGGAACAAAAGATACAATATCCATATGGCAATGGCAAAAGCAACAATGGTCCACGGGCCGAAAGCAACTTCCCCTGTAAAATAGCCGCCAATCTGATAAAACAGCAAGGCAAGCATATAAGCCGTAAGGTTCTGGAACAATATGGCAAACCAGAAATATCTGCGGCTTCCCATTTCCTTTGAAAGCGTTGAAATTGCGGCCAGACATGGAGAATCAAACAAGTTGAAGATCAAGAAAGAAACGGCAACCATATTGGTCGGGAAAAAGGCGGAGAATGCCTGATGCATGTTGGCTTCGTATTCTTCCACTTCGCCAAGGCCGGCCAAAACACCCATTGTCGTAACAATTCCTTCCTTCGCGACAAAGCCCGAAATCGAAGAGGCGACAGCCTGCCATGTATTGAAGCCCAGCGGTGCAAAGATAAAGGCAAACCAATTTCCGATAACGGCCAGGAAAGATTGTTCCTTATCCACCAGTCCAAAGACACCATCCTGAATACCGAACGATGCCAGAAACCACATGACGACGCAGCATACAAACAAGATTGTTCCCGCTTTTTTCAAGAAAGCCCATACCCGCTCCCAGACATGTAAGAGAACACCCTTCAGACTGGGAATATGATACGGAGGCAGCTCCATGACAAAGGGCGCCGGATCCCCGGAAAAATATTTCGTCTTTTTTAAAATAATGCACGAGCAGATAATCACCGCGACGCCAAGCACATACATGGCAAAGGCGACACGCCAGTTATTGCCCAGAATATATCCGGCAATCAAAGCGATAACCGGTAATTTTGCACCACAAGGCATATTGGTTGTCGTAATCATCGTCATGCGGCGATCTTTTTCATTTTCAATTGTTCGTGTCGCCATGATTCCCGGAACGCCGCACCCGCTGGAAATCATAAACGGAATAAACGACTTACCCGACAGACCGAAGCGGCGGAATAAACGATCCATAATGAAAGCTACACGCGCCATATAGCCGCAATCTTCCAGAATGGAAAGGAAAAGGAAAACAATTGCCATCTGCGGCGCAAAGCCGATCGGCGCACCAAGACCGCCGATAATGCCGTCAACAACCAACGATACCAGCCATGGCGATGTACCGACATTTTCAAGAAAGGCCTGCAGAGGCTGCTGAATCCATTCAGCGACAAGCGTATCATTTGTCCAGTCCGTTGCCCACTGTCCGACAGTCGCAACCGCAACATAGTAAACCAATGCCATAATGCCCAGGAAGATGAAGATGGCCAAAAAGCGATTCGTCATCACCTGGTCGATACGATCGGAAAGCGTCAGACTGTTTTTGTCATGTTTTTTGACAACCGCCTGATCAACCAGCTTCTTAATATACTCATACCGCTGGTTGGTAATAATGGATTCGGAGGTATCGTCCATCTCCTTTTCGCAATCCACAATATGCTGCTCAATATGCGCCCGAACATCTTCCGACAGGTGAAGCTTTTCCAGCACCTTTTCATCACGTTCAAATACCTTGATGGCATACCAGCGCAGATTTTCCTTGGCCACAAGTGTCTCAATGCTCTCTTCAATATGCGCAATAGCATGTTCCACACTGCCCGTAAAGACGTGGGGACGCTCATTTTGATGCGCCTGCTGCGTCAGCTTGATGGTCTCATCCGCCGCCGCCATCGTGGAAACACCTTTGAGGGCGCTCATTTCCATCACCGGACATCCCAATCCCTCGCTGAGCTTCTGCACATCAATACGATCGCCGCTTTTCTTGACCAGATCCATCATGTTAATGGCGACAAGCGTCGGCACGCCAACTTCCAATAACTGCGTTGTCAGATAGAGATTGCGCTCAATATTGGTGCCGTCAATGATATTGAGAATGGCATCCGGCTTTTCTTCAATCAGATAATTCCGCGAAACTACCTCTTCCAGCGTATAGGGAGACAAAGAATAAATACCCGGAAGATCCTGAATAACAACACCCTTGTGATTGAGAAGATTTCCTTCTTTTTTCTCAACTGTAACGCCCGGCCAGTTACCAACATACTGATTTGAACCGGTCAGCGCATTGAATAATGTCGTCTTTCCACAGTTCGGATTTCCGGCCAATGCAATTTTTATTTCCGCCATATTGTTTTACTTGCCCCCTGCAATCAATTCCACTTCAATAATGCTCGCTTCCGATTTTCGAATGGTTAACTCGTAGCCTCTAACTTTCACCTCCAGCGGATCACCAAGCGGGGCTACCTTACGCACATAGATTTCCGTATGACGCGTAATGCCCATGTCCATGATGCGCCGACGCAAGGCTCCTTCGCCGTTGATTTTCAAGACGCGGCAACTTTGCCCGACCTTTACTTCTTTTAAAGTCAGCATATTCATTTCCCCCTCTCAACTCACCAATATTTTGGCAGCCATCTGACTGGTAATCGCTAAACGTGTTCCTTTAATAACGACAATGACGTCACCGGACCGTTGCGAAACAACCTGAACACTTTCTCCTTCCACAAAGCCCAGATCTGACAGATGCTTCTTTACATCCGGCCGTCCGGTGACCCGGGCCACATGAACCAGCTTGCCCGCTTCAGCAAACATCAATGGCATCATCGCAATTCCTTCTCTTTCTTCCGCTTGCGTAACAAATCGCGGCCTTTCGGCAAAAGATAAATAGCGCCATAATGTTCTTGTTCCACATAGCCCGATGCCATCAATTTTCGCGCCATGGCATGTACGCTCGGTCTTGTAACCAGCAATTCTCTGGCAAGTGCGCTGCTGCGAACGCCACGCCCCTTGATATCCAGACGCTCGATCGTATGGAGATACAGTATTTGTTTCTGTGTCGGATAATTCAGCTTTTTCACGGTCAGTTGTCCTTTGCTAACATGGTTAGTTTAGTATCACTAACTTTCAATGTCAATGAAAATGATGAAAACGACGCTGTTAACCAAATGAAAAGCCTGACTCCTTGTAAAGTAAAGGTTCAAGCTTTGTCATTTCGTAAACGATATCTGCTATTCAGATGTATGGCTTGCCACATTCCGTTTCAAATGCCGCTCTCAAAAAATATCGCTTTGTATCAATCGTGCATTCTTCTCTGTTTTTAAACAGCCATCTTCCTTATAGCATCTGGTGACGCGCCCGGAGATCAGGCTGATAATTTCATACGGAATCGTTTTCAGCTCCGCCGCCATGATCGCTAACGGAATATGCGGACCGAACAATTCCACAATTGTCCCCATCGGAACCAAAGACGGCAAGCGAATCATCAGCTGATCCATACATATCCGTCCCACCACTTCACAGCGCATGCCTTCCACATATACAAAGCGCCCTTGATTGGCGCGCACAAAGCCATCCGCATAGCCCACTGATACGGTCGCAAGCCATTCCGCTTTCTTTGCTGTATATGTCGCCCCATATCCAACCGTTTCGCCGGCCGCAATCTGTTTCACCATGCTGATGGTTGAATAAAAGCCAAGCGCCGGACGCAGTTTGTCGGTAAATGAAGAAATTCCATAGAGCGCAAGCCCAACGCGGCAGGAATTGGATAATGCGTCTTGGAAAAAAAGCGCGGCATCCGAATTATCACAATGAATCCAGCGAAAAGGATAATGCAATGCCTGTATCATTTTGGTGAAGCGTGCATATTGACAATCTGTCATCGTGCGGTCACTGTCCGTACAACAAAAATGCGTAAAAACGCCTTCAAGCAAAGCGCCGGCCTGTTGCAAAGCAGTGAATGCTTTTAACATTGTTTCAATCTTCTTGAAGCCGATACGATTCATGGCCGTATCCAGTGCCATGTGTATTTTAATTCCCTCTACGCCATTTTGTATCGCCTTTTCTACCCATTCTTCAGAATACGCGGCCGCCGCCAGATTGAAGCGGCGCAGCATTTCAACATGCTTCGGATTCACCGGCCCTAAAATCAATATCTCCGCCTGACAGCCTTTATTGCGTAACATCAGCGCTTCATCCAAAGAAGAAACGGCAATCATTTCAGCACCCGCTTTTAAGACGGCACGAGCAACTTCCATATCGCCACAGCCATACGCATCCGCCTTTAAAACGGCAATGACCTTTTTTCCACATATTTTTCGGATTGTTTTCACATTTTCGGAAATAGCGTCCAGATCTACTTCCATCCACGTATTTCTGTACATTTTATGCCTCTTTTTCTTTTCCTAATTGTAGCACGTGAAAAATAAATAAAACCGCTTTGAAATAACGTTGAACGATGAGAACGGATTCCGCTTTCTTCATCATAAAAGATGCTGACGTCTTATGACATCAGCATCATCTTTCATGCATTTCCTTTTTCCCTTTTTCTTTTTTACTCCCAGATATGCATATCCTCTTTTTCAGACATATGCTTTCGATGTTTTTTAATTCCAAGAAAAGTGAAAATACCGCCCGAAATAATGAATCCTATACCGAATACTATACAAATCCAGAAAGCTGCTCCTTGAGGCGGCGTATCGCTGAGGGGTTGTATCAGTAAAAAAGCTCCAAAGGCAAATTGGGAAAAACCAATACTGTAAAAGTGTGCATAACGTTTACTCATCTGCTGTTTAATCTCCTTATTTTCCGTATAAATTTCCAATGGTCCATCCGCATTATTTTTTCGCAAATACACGCGGCCGCCATATTCAGCTACAACCGATATTCCGCATTCTTCCAGAAAAGAGAAATACTCTTTTTTCTTTTTTCCCAAAGCCTTCGGAAGATCAATTTTGTATTGATACTTTGCCGGGGCGACATTTTCAAATACATACTCCCCGTTGTTGTACTCCAGCAACATGAGACCATTTTCCCCTTGCTGATTTAACCATTTTTCTTCTTCGGCAATATCCATGAATACCTTTTTAATTTTTGTTTTCATCGTCTTTCTCCCCTATCGTATTCTCTGCATTTTGCAACAACTCTTTCAAGCGCATGATTTCTTTTTCAAAAAAGTACTTTCCCCTTTCCGTAATGATATATTCTTTTTTTCTATCTTGCGGCTGCTCGTCCAGTGCCCTGATCCAACCTTTTTTTTGTAGAACATCCAAGGCCCCATAAAGTGTTCCGGCTCCCAGAATGACACGCTGATTTGTCATTTCCGCGATGTCTTTCATCAGTGCATAGCCATGTGCCGGGCGATAAAGGCGAAGCAGGATGTAAAAGACAGATTCTGTTAAAGCACCGCTGTTTGCTGATCGACCCATTTGATCCTCTCCTTTCTGATACGTTTTTAGATGTATCTTTATCCGTAATATAACGTAAAACGTAATAGCTGTCAACACATAACTTCAAAATTTTTTCAAACAAAGGCAAAATTCATCCCATTATGGGAAAAATACTCTTAATTTTTCCTTTAACTTGGACTTTTACTTTTCCACTAAACACATAAAAACCGCAGTATTCGCGGCCTTTAGGAATATGATGTCAGATGATACAAACACATCATTGCTTATTATCTTGTTCAAACCTTTTTACCTTCTTGGCTTCTTGCCGCAAGGAGGCTGATACAGCCGAAAGTAATGCCCGTATCGTGTTGGATAAAGGCCGTCAAAGGATGCTATTACTATTTCCGCTTGTCGGCTCTTTTACCATCTTATTTTCTTTTCTCTTATCTTTGAAATCGAGTAGAAATTAACATGCTGCGCTATCAACAGCATGCCCGTCATACTAAAAAAGCACCACCAGTGCGATGCCCTTTAGGCCAGTAAATAAATAAGTGTGATTTGATATTTTATCCATCGTAGAAGATCTTTTATCTTGATACTTTTCAATCTTTTGAGTTGTGAATTATGCTTCAAATCAGCAATCTTCACTCTTTTGGAAATCTCATTTTTTCTAATTCTGGCTATATATTTGAAATAAGATTCATTCTTTTCTTTAGAAAGTATTTCTACTGCCCGCACCACTGCATAGGGAATATCAGAATCTAATAAATCCTGTGCATTTATATTGGTATCTTCTATTACATCATGAAGTAAGGCGGCGGCTTTTTCATATGTTCCGCCTTCAACATGTGCGGATACCCATAAAGGATGATTGAT
>CAUTVM010000069.1:0-9328 GCA_963541855.1 uncultured Erysipelotrichaceae bacterium | reverse complement strand
CTTCGTCTATACAATTCGGGTATATCACAGCGTCCACTTTCCAACAGCCTTCTTCACGTACTAACGACAATAAAGCAAATACTCCGTCATAGATTAAATCGTCGTAATAAACAAATGGGGCGGCCAACGTGGTCTCGTTATACCAATACCAGCCGTCCAGAGAAAAAGAATAATAACCCCAGCAATAATCAAAGACCACACTGTTGCGCGTCCATATCAAGTCCCCATTCACTTTAAAAACCTTGACCGGTGATTTTTCAGCTTCCACGGATTCATACAATGAAGAACTGATATACGTGCTCATATATGTATCGACTTCATATGCATTATCAAAATTCGTTACGTAAGCGTAACTCCGCTCCGGATTCAGGCTCAATTTTGCCAGCATCTCCTGATCAATATCAATTAAAGCGCACCCATATGTACCCATTTCCAAAAAATAGGCAGCCGACAAAAGCTTCATCACATCCTCATCATCCGGCTTCCCTTTATATGTACCAACCCCTTCAAAAGGCGGAATAACCGGATCTGGCCGCACAATCTGCAGTGAACTTACTGACGCTTGCGGCAAAGCGGAGGGCACGGGCGTATCCGATGCTGACGTACTTTCCGATGGATGGACAGGCGGTTGTCCGCCACAGCCGCCTATGAGCAGGGCCAACATGACCAACAAAATTCTTTTCATCTATACTTCACCTTTCTTGCCTAAATCGTCGTGCAAAATGAATGATCCGTACAAAGGATTTAAACGGCACGTTTCCAATTCTTCTTTAAGAACCGATCTTTCTATCCTTTTTATAGCAAAATTTACATATAAATGAAAGAGCTTGCGCTGCATATTTGTACCTGTCTCTGCGATTAAAAAAGCGCTTGGTTTGTGTTGCCCCAAGCAGATCTTTTTCGTTGTGAATGTATCTTTCAATCCGAAAATTGCCTTTGCGCATTATCTTTTTGTTTATCGGGTAATATATTGGAACTGATCACCGGACTGTACATAATGAACAGGCAAATCTCCGGTTACATCCGGAAGCCATTTGGCCATAAACTTCATCCCCGGCTCTTCCACATTGAAATGCCCAAGGGTAATCATGGCGCGAGGCTTTCCAAGGTACGTGCTGTCACGAATATATTCCTGCGTTGTAAAATCCGTCATCTCCATTGTAAGCAGCACATCAACATGTTCTTCGTCTGTTGTTTTTGTAAAGTGATTGTCCGCTTCTCCGATCAGATGCATCGGAATTCTTGCCCTATGGACAATCGTATCCGGATCGCCGACAATACGTGTTCCGTTTAAATTCATCTTTTCAACCAATTCACGCGCAAGTTGTTTTGCGGTAATACCGGCAAAACAGTAGGTTCTGCTTCGACGCGGATCACCTTCCACATAGCGTTCCCAATGCATTTCTTTGGCAAAACCGTAAAATATACCATCCGCATAGGTTCCATCTCTTAACGGAATACCGGCATGAATATGGTCATGATCTCTCCATACTGTCATGCCATATTCATCCAGCAGTTTCTTTTTTTCCTGAAATACTTCATTGCTTTTAAGCCAGTCCGTATGATCTCCATGGTTCCAGAAGAGCGCTTCATGACTAATGATTAAATTGCAGCCAAGACGATGTGCTTCACGAATCACTCTTGCACTTGCAAAGCAAGTTGTGACAATCCCGGTACACTTCTTATCTGCAGTGCCATATAGAATCTGATCCCGGCTTGTCTCATCAGCGATAAGCTTTCCCAGCCATTCTTTTGCATGATACTCTTTTAAACCATCAATTACTTCTTGAATTTTCATGTCTTACGTTCTCCTCATTCCGGATAAGCGCTTCATTCTTGGCATAAAGACTCGTCCAAGATAAATCTTTGCTTTCCTTTTATTCATCATCCTCTTCCGAAACAGTCTGATTAAAAAGATCATTCACAAGCACAAGATCCTCTCTTGCCTGTACAACAATATCACGCAGACTTTCTTCGGTTATTTCATTCATGCAGTTCAGTTGCAGCAAAACAGCAAGATTTGTTCCGGAGATAATAAATGTATTTTCTCTTTTCAGCCATTCACGAACAGCCGTCTGGTTGGCAGAGCCGCCCTTGAGGTCGGAGCAGATTACAACCTGTTCATCACCCCATTCTTTTAAATAGGTATTTACGGTATCCTTCAGATCCTCAACACCTCTTTCCTGCGTAACGGAAGCAAAATACATTTTGTCTGTTCCGAAAAAAGTTTTCACTGTGCTGACAATTCCCTTTGCAAAATCTCCATGACTGACGACAATTACCTTCATATATTTTTCTCCTGTTGGTCACGTTTATCGCCGAAATTCTTTTGCCCTTTATCCTGTTATCTCGGCCGGAATTTTCGACCGTCAAAGTTTTCTGAAATAGAATGTTCTATCCATTTTCATATGAAGAGGGCGCCGAAACAATGGTTGTGACGACGCTCTCCAAGGGATTTAGATCAGATGTTTAAAAGCAAATCAGCCAAGGAATCCGATACCGCCAAATACAATGGCAACCGCGATGACAACCCAGATCAGCCAAGATGCCTTAACACCTTTCTTGCCAAGAGCCCAATACATGAGTGCCGTTGTAACAACACTGCCAAACGATGGAATAATGGCATTTAAAAGCTCATCAAGATTTTGTGTCAGATCACCGACAGTCCATGTCGCGGCGAAGTGAACATTCACCGTGGAAGCGACCATCGCGCCCATCACAATAATGCCCAGAATGGAGCATACTTCGGTAAGGTTTCTTAAAGAATTTGCCTTTTCGGTAATGAAAGTAACACCCTTTTCATAGACCGGATAAGAAAGAAACCAGAATACCATCCATAGGGCAAAGTTAACGATCATCGCTAAGATCATACCGACAAGGCTTCCCTGCTGCGCCTGATAGCCGGCTATCGCACCGGTAACGGTCGGCAAAAGAACCCATACGATAGCATCCCCCAGACCTGCAAGAGGCCCCATCAGAGATGTACGTACATCAAGTGCTGTCTCTGTGGCATTCGGTACCTTTGTGGATTCTACAGCGAGATTGCTCATCAGGATGAGCTGGCCGAACCATGGATGGCAGTTGAAAAACTTGAAGTAACTCTTATATTTTTCGGCAATGACCGCATCATCACCATAAATCTTCTTCATGGCCGGATGCATGGACCATACCCATGGGCCGGACTGCATTGTTTCATAGTTGAAGCAGGTCTGACGAGAGAAAACATAACGCAACAAAACCTGTTTCAGATCTTTCTTTGTAAGTACAACCGGCTGCAAATTTTCAGCCTGATTCACTGTCTTCTCACTCATCTTCGTTATCTCCTCCCATAGCTGCGGCAAATGGCGCCTTTGACTGTGCTTCTTTCTGCTGGAAGATATACGCACAGAAGACAATTGCCATCATGGCGATTGCAAGAACACTGAGATTCAAGTATGCGGCAAGTACAAAGCCGAACAATAAGAAATAGCCATACTTCTTCATCGGAAGCTGATGCATTAAAATGGCGAACCCAAGAGCCGGAAGCATACCGGATGCAACCTTGAGGCCGTTATTCAGCCATACCGGAATTGCATGAATGACAACTTCTACATATCCAGCGCCTACAGTTGTCAGAAGAACGATCGGCAGAACCCAAAGGCCAAGAAACGGAATTTGCGAAAGCCACATCCATCTGCCCATTCCCTTCCAGTCATGTTTGTCGGAAGCGTCCATCATCTTATGAATGAAGAAAGAACCGGACGTCTTGCCAAGAACATCAAGTTCCGTTCCCAGAGCAGCAACCGGAATACCGATGGCCATAGCCGTAGCAACCGCATCCTGACCCGTCTGCCCCATGGCAATTGCAAACGCCGTACCGGCAATTGCGCCAACCTGATAATCCGGAACAGATGAGCCTCCTGCGCCAAACAGGCCAAGACTCATCAGACAGAATGTGCCGCCAATCAGCATGCCGGTTTGTACATTGCCCATGATCAGACCCGTGATAACGCCGACAGTGACAACCGAACCATAATAGAAACACTGTGGATTGTACATGTGCCACTTCCAAACGGCGACAAGTACAGCGAGAAGAATTACCTGTAGCGCTGTAAACATAATTTCCCTTTCCTCCTTTTTATTATTTTCCGTTAGAAATTGATTACTTCCTGCAGAGCACAGAAAGGCTAATCCAAAAGTGAAGAAACATCTTCTGCCGTATCATCTGTGCGGAACTGTACGATAATATGTACGCCCGCATCTCTCATCTCACGAAGCTTGGCTTTTTCATCTTCGTTAATACGAACAGTTTTTCCAAGAACTGTCGTTTCGCCAAGATTCTGTGTAATATTGCCAAGGTTTATTTCCGGCATTTCAATACCCGCTTTAAAAAGTGCATAAGCTGTATCAACCGTGCGAAAAACACAGAATACGCGCTGGGCTGCATATTTGTCTGCGGTAATGTTTGCCACCGCCTTTTCAACAGAAATAACGGATAAGGCAACGCCGGCCGGACAAGCCATCTTCATTGACTGACGCATGATTTCATTTGTGCTTGCCGCATCATCAATGACCATCGCTCTTGTTGCCTGGAAGTGAGGAACCCAAGAGGTCGCAACAATTCCGTGAAGCATTCTGTCGTCGATTCTAAAGCCCATAAAACCTTTTGCTATCATAATGACTTACCTCCTTTAGCGGATATGATCCGCTGCGTAGCGAATGTTTCCTTCCCGTCCATCCGCTCTTTTTCCCGTTAATGGATCAATGCGTTTTGCCCACCAGCATTCATAACCCAAAAATTCATCTCTGACATGATCATCTGTACCTGCCAGAATGTCTTTGCAATTTTCAATGTTGTCTTCAAGTACCTGTTTTGTGCTTTCCATCGTTCCGTGCTGGCGAAGCACTCTGTCATATTCTTCTTCGTATTTTTGCAGTTTCTTCAAACTGTCGAGATACTGTTCAACCGTTCCGGATTCTTTCAGCAGCAGCAGGCTTCCAACACCGCATGCGTCGCCAAACATCGCTATCCTGTCTTCTATAAAAATCGGCACCATTATTCCCTGTGTGTGCCCGGGGGTATGCACAAATTTGACGTGATATCCGCCAAGATCAACAACTTCGCCATCTTCGATATCTTCAAATGTTACGCTCTTCACCGGCAGAAAATCGGCATGATTTATTTTCAGGCCGACATGGTTTTTCACCATATCTATTCGCATCTTTAGTGAACAGCTTGTCTTGAAAAGTTCCTGATCTCTGTGATGCAGATGCACTTTTCCGAAAGCATATGCACCGCCGCCATGATCAACATGAGCATGCGTCATGTACACCTCATACGGTTTTTTCGTCAGCGTATCAACAAATCCTTTAAGATCACCGATTCCATAACCGGTGTCAATCAGAAGTGCTTTTTCATTCCCTTCGATCAGATACTCGCATACATCAGAACCATCAAGAATTCTTGTGACATGCTGCGTTATTTTCTGACTGCTGAATATGATCCGGTTCAATTTGCATACCTCCAGTCTTGTCAGCGCTTTCACTTGCTGCTATTAAAATAGCACGGTTGAATGCTTCATTCAATATATTTTGAATAGTTCATTCATTATTTGGCCTTCGTTTATGCTGAATGTTGTAAATATCGTTTGACATAGCCGTTCAATCTGCTTTTGTTATAATGAACAGGAGTGAATGATTCATTCATAAAGTAGAACGGATTTGAGGTGATTTATGAATATCTGGAACAAAATGGAGCAACAGAAAGCGGATTTTACGCCGAAGGAGATGGAAATTTATAATCTGGTACAAAAGGATCCTTATGCTTTTACTGCTTCCACAGCAATGAATATCGCCAAAACCTATACTGTCAGTCAGAGTGCCATCTCGCGCTTCTGTCAGAAACTCGGCTTCAACGGCTTTGCTGATTTCCGCTTGTCCATGATGATTTCCTCTGCCAAAGACAATAGCAAAACAAAAGAGGAATGCAACAGAAACTTTTCAGATGCCTTGTGTACTGTCATTACACAAATTGCAGACAATGTTATGCCGTTAGATTCTGTACGTGATCTTGTCAGCCACATTCTTGCCTCACGCACGATTTACACAAGCGGGTATGGCGCTTCCTCAATACCCGCTGAATATTTTGCATTCAAAATGATGCTGATGAATATTCGGGCGCATCATATTCCATCCTCCCGTGAAATGGAAACACTTCATATCATCAACCGCAAAGATACGGTCATTCTCTTCTCCAATTCCAATCCCTCTCATGCTGATTTCTTTTCATTGATTAAAGAACTGCTTCCCGAGCAAAAGCCATATATTGTTCTGATTACCGGAACCGCAAAACATCCGTTTGCTAAAAAGTGTGATAACGTCATTACGCTTCCCAAACTCTCTTCCGCAATCTATCCGACCATGCTCGACTCCGGT
The DNA here is from genome assembly GCA_963541855.1 of uncultured Erysipelotrichaceae bacterium. Taxonomy (GTDB): domain Bacteria; phylum Bacillota_I; class Bacilli_A; order Erysipelotrichales; family Erysipelotrichaceae; genus Bulleidia. The sequence goes on along the minus strand of CAUTVM010000069.1, from coordinate 2,914 downwards.
GTCGCCGCCATGGACTTTGCCCAGCTGATGACCGTGCGCATCGCTGAACAACTGCAGGCAATGGACAGTTAACTTCAATTGAAATGCTTTGCCCGGATAAAAAGCATTGCATCGCAACTTGAATCATTTTGCTATTCATTAAGCTGCAAATTCAACACAGACTGACGGCATGATCGTTACACTTATAAAAGCCGAGCTTGTTTATTAGAGCCCGGTTTTTTGAACGGATGTCCGTAAATTCAAAGCAAAGCTTTACTCTGCTTGACAGCAAGTTTCCCTTTTAGAACCATTATCCGCATGTAGATTCCGGCTTCTGAACCTGTTTCTGATTTTGCAATCAAAATTTCCCATTCCTCTTTTGTGGGTTGGAACCTGAAATCATCATCAAATTTCTCAATGTTATTTTTGACTTGCTATCCTCTGATGATATAAATTTTTTCTGCAAGAGATTCCTGATTTACAAGTATAATTTCATCCTTTTTATCCATCTTTTCCCCTTAAAGTCATTCCGAATCCTGTACATAGTTCTTTTCGAATTCTTCCAGCTTATCTTCTGCCGTGATAAAAACGCTTGGATCACTTGTACTATTCGGATATATAATCCTGCCTACTTTCCATTCACCTTCTTCGCGCACCAGCGGCAATAAGACAAACGCTCCGTCTTCGATGAAATCTTCGATAATAAAGGGAGCGGCCAACGTGGTTTCGTTATACCAATACCATCCGTCCAGAGAAAAGCGATAACCTCCCCAGCCCATATCAGCGCAGGTCCACACCAGATCACCATCAACCTTAAAAAGCTTGACTAATGAATTGACAGCTTCCACGGATATATACAATGAAGAACTGAGATAAGTGCTCATATATGTATCGACTTCATATGCATTATCAAAATTTGTTACATAAGCATAACTTTTCTGCGGATCAAGTTTCAATTTTTCATGCATTTCTTGATCAATATGAATTAAAGCGCATCCATATGTACCTGTTTCCCAAAAAAAAGCAGCTGACAAAAGCTCTAAAACTTCATCATCATCCGGCTTCCCTTTATATGTTCCAACTCCGTAAAATGGCGGGATAATCGGCTCCGGCGCCACAATCTGTACCGAACTTGCAGATGCTTGCGGCAAAGAGGATGGCACCGGTGTATCTGATACCGCCGTACTTTCAGATGGATGGACAGGCGGCTGTCCGCCACAGCCACCCATCATCAGTGCTAACATGATTATCAATATTTTCTTGCTTATATAACATACCGGTATTTTCATAATTATCTTTTCCTTAAGTCATTCCGAATCTTGTACATAGTTCTTTTCGAATTCTTCCAGCTTATCCTCTGCCGTGATAAAAACGCTTGGATCACTTGTACTATTCGGAAATATGATCATACCTATTTTCCAACAACCATCTTCACGTACCAGTGGGAACAAAACAAATACTCCTTCTTCAACAGAATCCGAATCCAGATAAATAAATGGAGCGGCCAACGTGGTTTCGTTATACCAATACCATCCGTCCAGAGAAAAGCGATAACCTCCCCAGCCCATATCAGCGCAGGTCCACACCAGATCACCATCAACCTTAAAAAGCTTGACTAATGAATTGACAGCTTCCACGGATATATACAATGAAGAACTGAGATAAGTGCTCATATATGTATCGACTTCATATGCATTATCAAAATTTGTTACATAAGCATAACTTTTCTGTGGATCGAGTTTCAATTTTTCATGCATTTCTTGATCAATATGAATTAAAGCGCAACCATATGTACCTATTTCCCAAAAATAAGCAGCTGACAAAAGCTCTAAAACTTCATCATCATTCGGCTTTCCTTTATATATTCCAACTCCGTAAAATGGCGGGATAATCGGCTCCGGCGCCACAATCTGCACCGAACTTGCAGATGCTTGCGGCAAAGAGGATGGCACAGGTGTATCCGATGGCGCTGTACTTTCAGACGGATGGACAGGCGGCTGTCCGCCACAGCCGCCCATCATTAACGCCAACATGATTATCAATATTTTCTTGCTTATATAACATACCGGTATTTTCATAATTATTATTCCCTTAAAGTCATTCCGGATCATCCGGATCCTGTACATAGCTCTTTTCGAATTCTTCCAGCTTATCTTCTGTCGTGACAAAATCGCTTGAGTCGCTTTTACTATTCGGATATATAATCCTGCCTGCTTTCCATTCCCCTTCTTCACGTACCAGCGGAAACGCGCAGGCTGAATCAGTTCCCGGCGCATCACGGTTGATTACCGTCTGCGTTTCCGGCGAATCTGAAATAATACCATATTTACTGACAATCACCGAGAAAGACGTGATCCATATCCTTCTTCTTTAGTAATTGATTCTTTTTGTTTTGAAATGGAACGCGACAAGTCATTTGGATAATCATCTCGATAATACTGGTTAATATTATCACCTACCCAACCTGCCCATCTTTGTATAATGACATTTCCACGTCTCATCCTATGAGGAACACCACGGAAAGGATTTTTTAATGCCTGCTGTGCATTAAATAATTCAGCATGCTCCGCCAGATATATATATTCTGCAATTGCCTGATAATCAACTTGCCTCTCACTCTCATCCATTATATCCATCGTACAGCAATCACAGCCTCCATTTGGATCATTCGGATCAGCCGGCAAATCTTTAGCGTGCACCGCCATCGTGCTTGTGAACAAAGTCAAACTGCATATCAATCCCAAAACTTTAAATTTCACCTTCATTTTCATTTCCTCCTTCCGCGGTTCTTAAAATTCGTTTTAGAATGATTCTGCATGCATGCAACACTACTTCTATCTTTTTTATAGCAGAGTTTACGCATAATTGAAAGGGCTTACATTTTGAACGAAAAGTGCTATAATTTAACAAGATTTTTCATCTGTTATAGCATGCT
>CAUTVM010000068.1:0-9403 GCA_963541855.1 uncultured Erysipelotrichaceae bacterium | reverse complement strand
ATGGATATAAACGATCCAGAAGATATAAGATAGTACTCTTTCCGCTGCCGGTTGCACCTAAAATTCCCACCGTCGTTCCGGCTTTGACGGTAAATGATACGTCTTTCAATACATCGGCCACATCATCATATGCAAAATGCACATGATTGAATACAATGTCCCGATTCATCGGCGGTCGTTTCCCCTTCGACTCATCCTGTTCTTCCGGTGCATTCATGACTTCGCGAATACGATCCATCGCCACATTCGCCCGGGACATCTGAGATAAACGGCGGCCCAGCATACGAACCGGTGTGATAAACATCGCGTTATAGGAGACAAACGCCACCAGTCCGCCAACTGTCAGTCTTCCGTGTATGCATGCATATACGCCGGTCAGAATAATCAACAGCGCCTGCAGATAGGCAAGAAAATCCATCGAGCTCCAGTATCCGGCCAAAATTTTCAATAAACGTATCCAGGCATTGGAATAGATTTCATTTTGTGCTTCAAAGCGCTGCTTTTCATGCGCTTCGCGCCCAAAGGCACGCACCACGCGAATCCCGGTTAAATTTTCCTGGGTAATGGAAGACAACTTCGCTTCTTCTTCGTCCATCTTTTCAAACGTATTTCCCACGCGTTTATAAAAAAACAGGCTGTATGTTAAAAAGAGCGGTAAAAACAAAAAAGAAAAGATCGCCATCCGAACATTTAACCGGAACATATAATAGGTTGCCAAAGTGATGGTGAATAGGATCTGCAGCAAGGTTGTCATCTGTTCAGCAAGAAAGGACTGCACTGTATCACAATCGGAAGTTGATCGCTGTAATATATCGCCAGCCGCATTTTCCTGATACCAGGAAAAAGGCAGCCGCAAAAGATGAGCGAACATCGTATCATGCATGCGTCGTATCAGCTTTTGTGAACCAACCGCATTGGTGATCTCATAACCATAACGTAAAATAGCAACTGCAAGGGCCACCATCAGGACGATGAAAGCAATATAAATCATGTGTTTTTGAAACAGCTCAGTATACGCATTCATCCATTCCAGATACGAGGGCAATACAGATACCTGGTGATCTATCACCGAATCAATGGTAAACTGAATGATTTTCGGACTGAGCAATTCCAGAAAACCGACAATCACCATGCAGAACATGGACAGCATAAACCAACCTGTACTGCCCTTTAAAAAATAACGGATCATGTCGATGCGCGTCGGAAAGCGCATATCTTTTTGCTGCAGTTCTTTCATCATGAAAACCGGTTCCTCAAAACGGCATGTCTTGCTTCGGATGCGCTTGACCAAGCGTATATAAAGGTGATCAGATCAACCTGCCGTAGTAAGATTATACGCTTTTATCAAAAGAAACGCGTCCGAATCTGCTTTTATAAACCCGTTTTACACGATTACATACATTCTGCCATTTTGCTCATTTTAAAAAGTCGACAATCCGATGACCATCGGCGTAGCCTTTTTCATAAAATTTACGCATGGCTTGCGCATCTTTGCACAATGTGCTGACACCGCAGGTATGATCCGGCGCCACAATCAGTATTTTCCCCTCTTTCGCCAATTGTTTTGCTTTTGCGACACCCGCATTGTATTGCTGTGCTTTATGCATCAGGCGCTTGGCAGCATTTGGATATTTTCGACGTATGAATCCAGCAAGCCGACGATCGCGCTTTGTCGTGCGAACGGTATCTTGCGGCAAGGTCAATAACAACACCGCTTTGTCACATCCATAAGCAAATATTTTTTCCACAGGCACAGGATCTGCCAATGCCCCGTCAAAATATAAGCGATTCTTCACGGCATATGGATGACATACAACCGGTATGGCGCTTGAGGCTTTTAAAATGCTGTAATCATCTTGCGCAAGAAAGGACTTGTCAAAATATACAGGATCGCCGGTAACGGCATCTGTCGCAACGGCGTAATATTGAAATGGATTATGCATGATTTCCTCATAATCAAGCGGATTTTCACCATCCGCATTGCTCAAAGTTCCATAGACGTAATCCAAGTCGATATAAGAATGCCGACAGATAAAATTCCGCATGGATGCATACTCTTTCCGCAGTCCATATTCTGCATAAAAATGATAATTTCTGCCTCGCTGACGACCGGCATAAGCCGCAAGGTTAGCGCTTCCTGCCGAAACGCCAATGCCAAGATCAAATTGAATCTGATGATCCAGACAAAAGTCAAGTACACCTGCTGCATAGATTCCACGGTATCCGCCGCCGACATCCACAATTCCAACTTTCCTCATGCCATTGCCTCTTTGACCAATCTGAATTGATCTGTTTCTTCTCCATACTTTACATCATGTCATTTAAAAAGCGGCCGTACAGAAAGCTGTCATCCGAACAGCTAACCTGCTATTCCGCTTAGAAATTATACCATACAGAATGAGACGACTCACTGCCTGTCAGATTATAGAAAGGTGAAAAGCCTGCAGGCATATTGACAACGACCACCGCTTCTCGGATTCATTTCACCATTTTCCACATTTCTCCCATATGCAGCATATCGGCATTGGGAATACAACTGGTGCAATGACGCTTCCTTTCCGGATGACATCCATTGCAGGAAACGGATGTTGAAGACACCTTTTGAATAATCCCCAAATGTTCCATATATTCTAATTTTCGCCGTACATCTTCAGGCGTTGTGTCCAGTTCAATCGCCAGCATGACCGTCGTAAAAGGTCTTCCGCTTTTTAAGCGTTTCAATAATTTCTGCATATCCATACTACCTGAACCATGTATCGCCATGGCTCATTGCCAGAGCAACAGGCCGATATGATACGCAATGGCCGCCAGTAACAATGCCGTGAATGTATAATACAATGCAATTCTTGCCGTCCATTTGACCGAATGAATTTCCTGATAGGTCGCCGCCAGAGCAACCACACACGGCATATTGAAGGTAATCGCAAAAATGAAAGCCAGCGCTTGTGGACGGGATATATTCGATAAAAGAATTTCATTCAAATTGGCATCCAAAGCGCCGCCGCTCATCGCGGCATTAAAGGCGCCGGCAAAATTACCGCCGGTAAAGAGGGCACTGATAACTCCAAGCGCTCCTTCCTTGCCAATTGAGGAGGCAATAAAAGCGACAAAAAGCTGCCAATTCAACCCGAACATCCGGGTAATCGGTTCAATTGCACCCCCGATCCGATACAAAATGGGCGCACTGTCTGCTGAAAAAGAATAACTCAATAACCAGAAAACCGCACATACAAGCATGACCACTTTGGTAACCCGAAAGAACGTATCCTTTGTGCGGCCGAAAACATAGCGAAATAGCGCTCCCCACTTCGGCTTATGATACGGTGGGAGTTCCATAATCATACCGCACCTGTCCTCTTCCTTAACCAGTCCCCGCCTGAATATTTTGGCTGTGATCCACATATGCAGCAACATGGTCAACAAGATTGCTATGATGATGACCACCGCTCCTGAGCCAAAAAACAATGTCGACAGCATCGGGACAACCGCCCATGCGGCACCACAAGGGACCGCCCAGGCAAGGGCAATGGTCAAAACTTTCTGCCCCCAGTTGTCAATGACGCGGGTTCCCGCCGCTCCGCCCATCGTACAGCCAAAGCTGACAAGAAACGGCATTACGGATTTTCCTTGAAGGCCAAGCTTCCCCATCGTATTGTCAAATACATATGAAATTCTGGCCATAACGCCGACTTCTTCCAGAAGGCCGAACACCAAAGTGACGCCGAATACAAAGCCAAGCATCTGAAAGATATAAGACAGCGACTGAATAAAAACAACACAGATCATCGCAATAATGACATCCGGACATCCGATAGAGGCCAGCGCGCTGCTTACAGGCGCCTTAAGCATGGAAATCAAGCCGCCGACGCCCATTAACGGCAAAGCCGGAATAAACGAAAGGATAAGACCAAGTAAAACCGTCAATATAACTGCCGGTTTTCCCCAGAACTTATGCGTATAAATCCGATCAAGCCTGCCCAGAGTAACAGGCTGCTTTTTTTCCTTGACGGCATCCGCCAGAATCTCATCAATCCAGGCAAATTTTGCACTGCCTATCTCAACAGCACTTTCGACGTCTTTTCTAAAGGCCTTGATTTTAGAAAAATCCTCTGCGCTCATGGTATTTTCCAGCTTGGCAAGAACAACCGGATCATTTTCCAGAACTTTTGCCGCAATCCATGAAGAAGAGTACCCCGGAATCAGGCTTTCCGCCATCATCTGCCGAATTTCTGTATATCCGTTGATTTTCGCATATCTTTCTTCAAGCCCGGAAATGTTCAAAATTCTTTTTTCGGCGACTGTTCGTTCCAATGCTTTATAAAAAGGCGCATATCCTTTTTTATCATTTGCAGAAAACAGAATTGTCGGAACACCCAGTCTTTTTTCAATCCGATCGACATCAATTGTTTTTCCTTTAGCTTTACAGACATCGGCCATATTGAGAACCAGGAAACAAGGAACGAGAATGCCGGCATAATCTGCAATCATGAACAGACTTCGCTCAAGCTGCGAACTGTCAGCCAAGATACACACCACATCTGCTTTGCCTGAAGCAATGAAATCTCTTGTGATGACTTCTTCATCGGAATTGGCGGACAGGCTGTAAGACCCCGGAAGATCGACAAGATCATAATCTGCGCCGTTATAACTAAAGGATCCTTCCTTCTTTTCCACCGTTTTTCCCGGCCAGTTTCCGACGTGCTGATGCAGACCGGTCAAGGCGTTAAACAAAGTCGATTTGCCTGAATTTGGCTGACCCAGAAGGGCAATGGTTATATTTTTATTCATGCGTTTGCCTCCTCTACTTCAATGCCGCCGCATTCTTGACGGTTCAAAGCAATCATCGTATCTCGCGAGTAGACAAGAAGCGGGCGATTCTTGTCATTTTTAATCACCTGTATATGACATCCGGGTGTCAAGCCGATCGATGTGATACGGCTGATAAAACGCGTATCCCCATGCAGCTTTGTAACTAACGCTTCCCTGCTTTCTTTCAATTCACTTAGTTTCATATCCCCTCCCTGTTCAACCTTTTAACTCTTCAAAATCCATCAATGTATATCCCGCGCTGTCCACAATCCGCGCCATCGTTCGCCGCTCAAGCGCGTATACGGAATAAACGCTTACTTCCTTTTTCTCAAAATCAACCATTGCCAGCATTTCACCGGTTTTGTTAAAAGCGTTTTCCAAGCGCTTGGCACAATTGGAGCAAACCATTCCGTCGACTTTCAGATGATAACGATATGCATAGTGCTGCAGGTTGATATCCCTTGCACGTATATGATTCGTTGGCCTTTCATGCTCGCCGCAGCAGGATGAACCCATCGTTATTTTCTTGCGCATCATTCCGATTAACGCGGCAACAATCGCCATGATGGCCAAAAACAACAGGATATTCATCTTATTTTCACGTCTCCATATTCATCTTCTGTTTGAGACGTCTGTATTCCATCGCTGACACCCCTGCATAAGTTTTAAAAGCGGTGCCAAATTTTCCCGAATGCTCATACCCGCAATGTAAAGCGATTGTACCGACGCTTTTATTTGTCGAGGCAAGCATCATCGCCGCTTTTTCCATACGTCTTTCATGCATGTAACGAGAAATCGGACTTCCATAGACGGCGACGAAATATTTTTTCAAAGCGGACGGGCTGATTTTAAAATGGGCAGCGGCTTCCTCAATCGTGCAGCGCTTTTGAAGATCGGCTGTCATCATTTTCTCCACCTCAATCGCAATGTGCTTTTGACCTTTGGAAATGCGTGCATAATCATGGATACGAACAGATGATCCGTTTGTCAGATGATAGAGAAGTGATAAAGCGGCAAACCGGATTGCCGACAATGAGGCTTTCTTTCCACGTATCATATGAAATAGTTTTTCCTCTTCACACATGCCGTCGCTCGTCAGTGCAGCCAGCGTATTTCCTTTAGCCGCATAGCACTCCAGCATGGCGTAATCAAAACCATAGGCGGCCAGAGCATCCGGCATTCGGTTCTTAAGTATGCACATATTGAAGCAAAACTCGATGCCGCTATAACGCCCGCCCGGATAGCAGTAGCCGCTTTTCGGTGAGCTGGAAGTCATATTTAAAATGCCCGGCGACATGTAAACGTAGCTTCCGGGAAACAATTCCACTTCACATCGGCCAAAATGGCAAATGTTCAGAAACAGATAATCTTTCATGTTATCGACATTTGATGGATAAGAAAGTTTAGCAAGATGAATTTCATTTGCCCATAAAAGAATGCCGTCAAAAAGCCGGATAACATCTATGTAACTTTTTTGACCAACGCAAAAAGTATGACAAAGGTCATCTGATAATAAATATTGATCCGTTATTCCCGGCATTCGATTCATAGGCACAATCCAGTTCCTTTTTGTTAGTTTATGCTAACCATTATATGAGACAAAAATCGCATCGTCCATGCCTGAATCGTTTTTTTTGCTCCATTGGTCTTTATTTTGTATTGCTCATTGGAAAGCGGGAAAACGCATTAAGATCATTACGATCATTGATTGATTTTATTCGCGTTCTGGATCATAATAATAATTGTTTTTTGTAGCAAACATAAATGTCTTGCAATTTATAGAGAGGTGCCCATGGAGTACTTATCCATCCATCTGACAGCAGATAAATGGGGAATATCTATCAGAAGAGTGCAGATTCTTTGCTCTGGCGGAAGAATTCCTGGAGCGAAGAAAATTGGTTCTTTTTGGGTGATTCCAGAAGATGCTGAAAAGCCAAAGGATGCAAGGATTAAGAGTGGCCGGTATATCAAGCAGAAAAATGCGGAAGAGAAATAAAAGGCCGCATATCTGATGGGACATATAAGATAGTGTGCTTGCAGTTCTTATATTTTTATACTTTGAACTTCCGATATTTTTTTGCTATCGGAACCAGTCAGGAGGATGCATATGTCTACGATCCTGCCGAAAGGACAGATGACAGAAGAGAACATCAAGCTCAACTTTGTCACACCGGCACTTCTCGGATGCTGGTGGGAAAACAAGATTACAATGGAAACGAAGGTTCAGTTTACTGACGGCAAGATCAACCATGAAGCTGGAACATTTCGTTCCGGGCAGTAGAACGGTGGAATAACCGGAAAGAGATCATCATTGATGGCTTTAATAAGGCAAAAAAGTATCGTGTTGATAAGATAGCGACTCACACATACAATATTGATCTTTGCGGATATCCGCATGAGGAAGAAGAGGTTCTGTCACCAAAGGAATTGTTTCAGCAGTATCAGGAAAAGCGTGCTTCCCTTAATGCAGACGTCGACCTCATTCTGAAGCAGATCACGGAGATTCTCGGTATCGACATGACGGAGAACAAAAAATGAACGAATTGATGGATTTGAATTTTTACAACCAAATTAAAGAAATACTGGTGAACGCTCGCAGCCAGGTATACGCTGCCGCCAATTCTGCTATGGTGCAGGCATATTGGTCAATTGGCAAAAGTATTTACGAGCAGCAGGGAAAATCTGAGCGTGCGGAATACGGGCAGCAGCTCTTGCAGGATTTATCGCACCAGTTGACCAATGATTTTGGAAAAGGTTTCACGCCGTCGAATTTACGGAATATGCGACAATTTTATCTCACCTTTCCAAATCGCTACGCACTGCGTAACAATTTGAGTTGGACACACTATCGCATGCTGATGCGCATAGAGAATGAGAAGGCCCGCAGTTTTTACTTGGACGAATGCGAAAAGGCAAATTGGAGTACACGCCAGCTTGAACGTCAGATTAACAGTTTCTTTTATGAAAGGCTTTTGTCCTCACAGCATAAAAAAGCTATAAGTCAAGAGATCATGAAGCTGGAGCCTGGTAAGACACCTGAAGATGTGATCCGTGATCCGTATATTCTGGAATTTCTTGGAGTAAAACAAAACGCAGATATTTATGAGAAAGATTTGGAAAATGCCCTGTTAAGCGAATTACAAAACTTTCTGCTTGAACTTGGTCGTGGTTTTTCTTTCGTGGCAAGGCAGAAGCATATCGATCTGGACGGTGAGCATTTCTATATTGATTTGGTATTTTATAACTATATTCTGAAATGCTTTGTATTGATCGACTTGAAAACCGGAAAGCTGACCCACCAGGATATTGGTCAGATGGATACCTATATCCGACTCTTTGATGATGTGCAGAAGGGCGAAGACGACAATCCCACTATTGGCATAATCTTGTGTTCCGAAAAGAACGAATCCATTGCAAAATATTCTGTGTTGAATGACGGAAAACAACTTTTTGCATCAAAATATCAACTGACCCTCCCAACTACTGAGGAACTACAGAAGTATATTGAGAATCGTCGGCGTAAGTATGAAGAGAGAGAAGATATTCTGTGAATGCACAGCAGCTGAGAAATTCCATATTGCAGATGGTTGTATCCGGCAAGCTCGTTCCTCAAGACCCAAATGATGAACCGGCTCATTTTTGCCCACCTTCTCATAGGGCGTATTATCAGCACTGAAGGCGCAAGATAGGTTCATAAAGTACCGGTGCATAATCAAAAACGTGGAAAAACTCTTTTTACGATAACATCGCCGGCGACGTTATAATAAAAAATAATAAAACTTTTAAAAAGGAGAACGATGATGCAATATGACTTTCATACGATCATGAACCGACATGGAAAAGATGCTTTGGCAGTTGATCATCCCCCGCTTGGTCAGTATACAAAGCCCGCCTTTTCGCAGATTCCAATGTGGATTGCCGATATGAATTTTGCCACCGTACCATCTGTTCCAAAAGCGCTGGCAGAGCGCAGTCAGCATCCGGTTTACGGATATTTTGACATCTCCCCCGCTTATTATGAAGCGATCATTCGCTGGCAAAGGGAAATGAATCATGTGCATGTAAAGCAAGAAGAAATCGGTTACGAAAACGGCGTGCTGGGCGGCGTCGCCTCAGCTTTACGCGCCCTATGTACACCGGGCGATGAGATTCTCATTCATACACCGACATATTGCGGCTTTGTGCATGTCTTGCAAGAGGGTGGATATCGAGAGGTGCTAAGCCCTTTAAAAAAGGATGCTCAAGGCATCTGGCGCATGGATTACGCGGATATGGAGAAAAAGCTGAAGGAACATCACATCCATGTGACCATCTTCTGCTCTCCGCACAATCCAAGCGGCCGCGTCTTTGAAAAAGAAGAAATCATGCAGGCTATGCTTTTATTTGAAAAATATCAGGTTACCGTCATTGCAGATGAAATATGGTCTGATTTGCTGCTGGATCATCATGTTCATATACCGCTGCAGTCAGTCAGTGACTATGCCCGGAATAATACCATCGCTTTTTATGCACCCAGCAAAACATTTAATCTGGCCGGGTTAATCGGCAGTTATCATATTGTTTATAATCCACGGCTGCAAGATCGTCTGCAGCG